>VFZX01000188.1 GCA_016871015.1 Acidobacteriota bacterium
GAGGTATTGACAATCGCGCGGAGAAGGTGTAAGGTGAAGATCGAGCCGCACCCGCCCTTGATAAGTGTCAAGCAAGAATCCAGGCTAAAGTGTCAAGGATGTGTCCGGTCGCGCACGCCGCCGGGGGACCAATACGCTCTCCGCGCGAGCGTGATAACATCTACAATGCTCGGTGCGCCAGGCCCGGCCCCGAACCCAAGAGAGGAGTTCAAAGCGAAAGCAATGAGCTTGCATCGAATCAGAATCGCAACGTTATTCGGGTTGTCGTGTCTGTTGGCACCCGTGCTCCATGGCCAGTCGGACTTCGGCGCCATCCTGGGAACCATCACGGATGGGAGTGGCGCAGTGATCCCGGGCGCCCAAGTCAGCGTTACCAGGCAAGACACCGGTCTTTCCCGCACGATGGTCAGCACGGCGGCCGGTGAGTACAACGTCACGAATGCGGCGCCCGGTCCGTATACGGTCACCGCGGAGATAGCCGGTTTCAAGAAGTACGAGCGGACGAATGTACAGTTGCTGGCGCGTCAGATTCTGCGTGTGGACATCGCCCTGGAAGTCGGCGAGACCGTTGAGAAGGTGACGGTCAATGCCCCGGTCGTTCCGGTGAACAGCGAAAGCACGACCATCAGCGAGAGCATATCTCCCACTAAGCTGAAATACAACCCTTGGCAGTTGGCGAACAGAGCCATGCTGTCCACGTTGGCCCACCAGACTCTGGCCGCGACCGGGGCGGGAGGAGGCCAATGGAAAATCAGCGGCGCCCGCGACAATCAGGTCCGAGTCGCCGTGGATGGCCGGGTAGTGTTAGATGCTTACGCTCTGCCTCTGAACATGGTGCAAGAGGTGACGGTGACGCACGTCAACGCCAATGCGGAGTATGCCGTGCCCGCTACCATTAGTGCGACCAGCAAATCCGGAACGAACGAATACCATGGCGCGGCGGAAGTGTTGGTGGAGCATCTGCGGCTCAATTCCATAGGTCCCAACTACGCCCCGCGTCCACCTGCCAAGGGAAACTATTTCAGCTCCTTCAACGCCGGTGGACCAGTCATCATCCCGGGACTATACCGCGGCCGAGACCGCGGCACTTTCTTCATCGTCGACTACGACAGGAGAAAGAGCGGCCTGCCGTCGAGCGCTGCCTTGAGCAACTTCCCGACGGTAAGAATGCGGAGCGGCGACTTCTCGCAATTGCGGACAGCGGGCGGCGCATTGATTCCGATCATCGATCCATTGACCGGCCGGCAGTTCGAGGGAAACGTCATTCCGGCGAGCCGCCTCAGTCCGGTTTCCCTGAAGATCCAGCAACTGATTCCCGAGCCCAACCGCGGCGCACCGGAAGCCACCTTGGCGAACTGGGTCGGATTTCAAACAGGGATTGACCGGCAAAACAGACAGTTCCTGCGCCTGGATCACAAGATTTCGGACAAGGACACCATTAACTTCGCTTACAAGCGATATTTCGACTATGGCAGGCGCGACGTGCAGAACGGCAACTCGGGCTACATCGAGCAGCAACTTGCCACGTCCTACGCCTTCACGGAAACGCACGTCTTCAATTCGCGCACCGTCAACGAGTTCCGGTTCGCCTACGATCGCCTTTGGCGGCCAACGATCAACCGCACCAACGGCCAGGAGATGGTGAAGCAATTCGGAATACAGGGCATCGATAGCAGCCTCGATTTCACCGGCATGCCTGACGTTCTAGTCAGTGGCTTTTCCGCTGCTTTTCAGCGCTGGAATCACACCATTCTGACTACGGACCGCTTCGCCTATCTCAACAACCTCACGCATTTTACGGGCAGGCACACTATCAAGTCGGGGTTCAACTACTATCATTTACCGAATCGAGTGGAAGGCACGACCGGCAATGTTTTCGGTACGTACAATTTCAGCGGACGCCTTACGAGAGGTGCGCTCGCCACGGCGGGCAACTCCTGGGCGGATCTGTTGCTGGGATACCCCGACTCCACGAGCCGGATTACGCCGCGAGACGCCATCTTGCCGGTGAATTTCGCGCTGGGAGCTTACATCCAAGACGACTGGAAGATCACGCCAAGGCTGACGCTCAACTTCGGGCTCCGCTACGACCTGGAGGGCGCGCCGCGGGACCGCAATGGTCTGTACTACAGTTTCAATCCGAAGACCGGAGCGATCGTATTGCCCGACGAGAACGCCAAGAGCAAGGTGAGCCCCTTGTTCAACCGTCTGATCCCACTTGAGACGGCCAGCCAGGCCGGGTACCCTGCGCACTTGGTGAGAACCGACAAAAACAACTTCGTGCCCCGCTTGGGTTTCGCCTTCCGCCCGTTCAACAATGCGAGGACGGCGATCCGAGCGGGTTACGCGATCTTCACGTCGGGGAAACTCGCGAATCTGCAAAGGGATGCAAGTTCGGCCCAACTCCAGACCGCGGGCCCGTTTTCGTTATCCGAGACCTTCCAGAATACCCAGCCGGGTGGGGGCACGGTGGGTCCGCCGGCGCTGAGTTTCCCAAATCCGTTCCTGGCCGGCCAGGGCTCAGCCGCGGCGTCCTACGGAATCAGCTTCCTAACGCCTGACTACAGCGACGCATACATGCAACAGTGGAACCTCACCTTCGAGCAGGAAGTCATGAAGACGGCCGTGAGGCTCTCGTATGTGGGCAGCAAAGGAACCAACACGCTATGGTCCCGCAACATCAACCTGCTCCGGCCGAGCAGAACCCCCTTCAATATCTCGGGGTGCGGCGTCCCGGGTCCACGGCCCGGCCCTACCTGCCGGCGTAACTATTACGGATTCAGCAGCGTGGACATGATCGACGGTGGCGGCAACGACCGGTACAATGCCCTGCAGGTCGAGTTCACTCGTCCTTTTGCGAACGGGCTTCAGTTCGGCGGCGGCTGGATCTGGGCCAGTAAGATGACCGATGCGGACGTGGCAACGCGTCCATTGGGCGTGGTGGGAGTCGATCCGTATGACCGGTCTTACGGCAGGGGACCGGAGAATCTGATACCGCGCCATCAATTCAAGTATGACCTCACCTGGGAGCTTCCCTTTGGCAGGGGCAAGCGCTTTCTGGGTTCGGCTTCCGGCGTGTTGAATCAAGTCGTAGACGGCTGGGCGTTGTCCTATCTCGGGAGATCCATGTCGGGTATGTTGTTCAGCGTGACGTACAGCGGACCAGATCCATCGGGAACCGGGACTTTCGGCGGTCGTGCCGACCGGATCGCCTCAGGCAAGGTTTCCAACCCTTCGACTACGAACTGGTTCGACCCGTCGGCGTTCGTGATCCCACCGTGCGGCCCGCCCGACCCCAACTTCCCGGGCGTCTCCTGCATGCCGATCGGACGCTACGGCAGCTCCGGGCGCAACATCTTGAATGGGCCACAGTTGAGCGCCACCCGGAACGAAGGAGTCAACGATTTCCTCTCCATCTTCAAGAGCTTCCCCGTGTGGCGCGAAAGGGCGAACCTCCGGATGTTCGCCTACCTCTGGAATCCGTTCAACCAGTACTATCCGATTTTGAACACCAACTTGTCAGATGCTCAGAATGTCGGAAAAGTAACTTTCACGGGGCGCCGGACGGTTCAACTTGGCGCAAAACTCATGTTCTGAGTCTGCGTCATGCAGCGGCGGGCCCGAATCAAGCCAGAGCCGGAGCGATCACGTTGCCGTGGACATCGGTCAGCCGGTACTGCCGCCCCTGAAACGGATAGGTTAACCGCCTGTGATCGAGTCCCAACTGATGAAGGATCGTCGCCTGTAGGTCGTGCACGTGATACGGTTGGTCCACCACGTGGTAGCCGAAGTCATCGGTGCGGCCGAGCGTCTGGCCGCCTCGGACTCCTGCGCCGGCCATCATCATCGAAAATGCTTCGGCGTGGTGATCGCGCCCTTCCTTGCCGGGAGTGTTGCCGCGCCGCACCTCGAACATCGGCGCGCGCCCGAACTCGCCGCCCCAAATCACAAGAGTGGAATCGAGGAGGCCCCGCAGCCGAAGGTCCCGGATCAGCGCCGCAGCGGGCTGATCGGTGATGGCGCAGTGGCGGTTCAGATTCTTGTGCAGATCGTTGTGATCGTCCCACGACGAGTGATAGAGCTGCACGAAACGCACCCCTCGCTCCACCATGCGCCTCGCCAGCAGGCAATTGGAGCCGAAGGTGTGCGTGGGTTCCTTCCCGATGCCGTACATTTCGAGAATCTTCGCCGGCTCCCGCGAGAAGTCCAGCAGATCGGGCGCCGCGGTCTGCATCCGGAAGGCCAGTTCGTAGGCCGCCACCCGCGACGCGATTTCGGAATCGCCGGTGGCCTGAGCGCGTTCTTCATTCAGGCCGCGAATCAGATCGAGCCGGCCGCGCTGCATCTCGGCGCTCACACCCTCGGGGTTAGAAAGATGCAGCACCGCATCCCCCTGATTGCGGAAGCTGACGCCTCGGAAATGAGACGGCATGAAGCCGTTGGACCAGTTGGCTGCCCCGCCGCACACGCCCTTGCCTTGGCTGGTGGATAGCATGACCACGTATCCAGGCAAGTCGCGGCACTCCGAACCCAGACCGTACAACACCCACGAGCCCATCGAAGGGCGTCCGGCCAGGATGCTGCCCGTGTTCATGAGGAACTGCGCCGGCGTGTGGTTCGCGTTGTCGGTCCGGAACGACCGGATGACGCACAGATCATCGGCGCACGCTCCCAGGTTCGGCAGAAGTTCCGAAAATTCCAGTCCACTCTTGCCGTACCGCTGAAACTTGCGTGGACTCGCCATGACGCGCGCCGAGCCGCGGATCAAGTCGTCTTTGAGGTCCTTGATCATCGACTGCGGCATCGGCTCGCCGTGATGTTTCTGCATGAGCGGCTTTGGGTCCAGCAGATCGAGTTGGCTGGGCGCGCCCGACATGAAGATGAAGATGACGCTCTTGGCCCTTGCCTTGGCGTGCGGGAGGCGAACGAGCAGAGGATCGGTTGCCGAATCCTGCGCCAGAAGCTGGTTGAGTGCGATGGCGCCGAGGCCGGCGGCCGTGCGGCGAAAGAAATCGCGCCGTTCGATATATTGAGCAACTCGCATGGCAATCACTCTCGCGTGAAGAACTCGTCGGTATTCATCAGGCCGCTCGCCAACATGGACCACGCGGCGGCCACGAAACTCTCGATCCCGTCTACATAGGAAGGGGCCAGCGCCGCCGCGCTCGCGGGCAAGCCCGCCAGCCGCGCGGTCTCCCGTTCGAGGTAGCTCGACGTGCGATCGATCTCGCCCGCTGAAGGGGAGCGCCCGTAGCACAGCCGGAAGGCAAGGTCGAGGCGAGCCCTGGTCTCGGGCGGCGATTCGATCAGGACGCGGCGGGCGAGCGCCCGCGCCGCTTCCACGAACACCGGATCGTTGAGCAGCGTGAGGGCCTGCAGCGGCGAATTAGAGCGTTCCCGGCGCGCGCACATCAGATTGGGATCCGGCGCGTCAAAGGCGAGCAACTGCGGGTACGGCGCGGTGCGTTGCATCTTGGTGTAGAGTCCCCGGCGATACCGGTCCGGACCGGTGGACTCCACCCAGTCCGCATATAGAGACTCACTGGTAACGCCCGCCGGCTGCGGTGGGCGGACACTCGGACCGCCGATCGCGGGATTCAGCAGTCCGCTGACGAACAACGCGGCGTCGCGAACCGATTCCGCAGGGATCCGGAATCGCCCCTGGCGCGCCAGCAGGGAGTTGGTGGGGTCGGCTGTGTCGAGTTCCTTGCGCCGCGCCGATGCCTGCCGGTAGGCCGACGACCGAACCACGGTGCGCAGCAGCCGCTTGAATCCCCAATGCCCCTCGCGGAAATCCATCGCCAGCCAGTCGAGCAACTCGGGATGCGATGGACGCGCACCTTGGGTTCCGAAGTCATCGGGCGTGGCCACGATGCCGCGGCCGAACAGGTCCTGCCAGACCCGGTTCACCACTACGCGCGCGGTCAACGGATTTTCGGGGGCGAGCAGCCACCGGGCCAGCGCGAGACGGTTGCGCTTGGCATCCGATGGCAGAGGTGGAAGGGCAGAGGGCGTATTCTCTTCCACGGCGATCCCGCGGCTTCGGAAGTCGCCGCGAAGATGGATGAAGTTGTCGCGGCGGCGATGGGCGCGTTCCACGATTGACGGCGCTTGCGTCATCGGCGGGTATTCCTTGTTGAGCGCAACGAGCTTCTTCGACACTTCGGCCAGGCCAAGGCGCTTCCAGGTCTCGGGGTCCACCACCGAACCGCGGCCCAGGAACATCTCCTGCATGTGATCCCGTTGACGCTTGGTACGGCCATCGTGCGGCAGGTACAAGACGGAGAGCCCTTCGAGTTGCCCCCCGCCGTAGCCCTGCTCCCACTGCAAGCCGAGCAGTTCGAGTTGCCGTTCCCACACGTGGTCTTTGCCGGGGTTGTCCGCGGCCCAGCGGACCTTGTCTTCCCACGTCTGCTGCAGCCGTGCGATGTCGGCGGCCACTGGATCCAGCAGTTCGCCGCGCTTCTTCTCATACTCCGGTCTGCGCCGGAGCCAGTCTCCGGATTCTCCGGGCAGGGGCGCGTCGAGGTTCACCTCATCGGCATTGTTGAAGAACGCGTAGAGCTCATAGTAGTCGCGCTGGGAGATGGGATCGTATTTGTGGTTGTGGCAACGCGCACAACCGACGGTCAGCCCGAGCCAGGCGAGACCCACCGAGTTGGTGCGGTCCACCACCTGCTCGACGCGCTCGGCTTCAATGTCAGCGCCGCCTTCGCGGTTCGACAAGGTGTTGCGGAAGAATCCGAGTCCGGCGCGATGCTCCACCGTAGCGCCCGGTATCAGGTCGCCCGCGATCTGCCGCATGGTGAATTCGTCGAAGGGCATGTCGCGATTGAACGCGTCGATGAGCCAGTGCCGGTAGCGCCAGGCGTAAGGGCGGGGGAAGTCGCTCTCGTTGCCTTCGGTGTCGGCGTAGCGCGACAGGTCCAGCCAACTGCGAGCCCACTTCTCGCCGAAGTGCGGAGATCGCAGAAGCTCTTCCACCAGGTTCTCGTAGCGATTCGGATCGTGATCGGCGAGGTAACGCTCCACCACGCCGGCGCCCGGCGGAAGGCCGATGAGGTCGAGGTGCAAGCGGCGCACCAGTGTTGCCGGATCGGCTTCGGGCGACGGTTCGATCCCGCGATCTTCGAGTTTCCGCAGCACGAACGCGTCGATCGGATTGCGGAGCCATCCGGTCTTCCTTACTTGGGGCGCCTCCGGCCGCCTGGGCGCGACGAAGGACCAGTGTGCGGGTTTAGCGGTCTCCTTGGTTCGCGCGGCGGCGGTCCAAGCGGCGCCGCTATCGATCCACTCTTTCACCGCGGCGATCTGAGCGGGCGTCAGCCGTGGACCGGCCGGCGGCATGGCGAGCTTCGGATCGAGCCCGGCGATGAGTTTGTAGAGGCGGCTTTGCTCCGGGTTACCCGGCGTGACTACCGGACCCGAGTATCCGCCTTTCGTCACGGCCTCGGGACCGTCCAAACGGAGTCCGCTCGACTGCACCGCCGGTCCGTGGCACGCGTGGCAGCGCTTCTCGAACACCGGCAGAACATCGCGCGCGAAGTCAGCGCCAAGGGCGCCCTGCGCCGATAGCGTGACCAAAATGAGCCGGCTTGCCGGGACTAGCCAGTTCGAAAGCACCATCGACAATTCTCCTCTGAGTTCATCCAATCGCCGACCTGGGCAAACCGGTTCACTTGCTCTCCTCGAGGCGGCTCGCGATCAGAATATCAGCCTCAGCTTCATATCCATGCGGCGACTGGCCGCCTTTTCCAGATTGTACGTATCGCCACCTCCATAGGTGGCGCCAATCACACCGGCGCCCGGAACCGAGATGTTCGCATCGGGGAAGTGAAAGTTCGGGTGATTGAGCAGGTTCGAGATCCCCAGCATGTACTGTAGCTGGAAACGTTCGGTAATGTGAAACATCTTCGACAGACTGATGTGATGCACATGAAGCCCCGGTCCCTCGAGCACGTTAAGCCCCGAATTGCCGAAGCGGCCCGGCTGAGGCGTGGCAAAGGCGTTGGTGTCGAACCACCGGTCGATGGTTCGTTGGCCCGGTGGTAGGTTGCCGTTTGCGATCCGGTCCGGAATGCCGCCGAACGAGTTGGTGTTCGAGGGATCGGCGCCTGAGTACGAAGGGCTGAAGAACGAGCCGGTCTGGAAGTAGGAGAGATAGTACAGTGTCCATCCCCCGACGATGCTGTTCACGGCTCCAGGCGCGGACGCGAGGTATGACCGGCCTTTGCCGAACGGGAGTTCGTAGGCCGTATTCAGCGACACGCGATGCCTGGCGATGAAGTTGTCGCGATTCCAGAACAACGGAGCATACGGATTCTGGAGATTCAACCAGTCATGAAGATTCGATGACCAGGTCCAGTGGCCTTGGAACGTCAGTCCTCGCCCGAACTTCCGCTGCGCTTCGACGGCAAGGGCGTTGTAGGTGGACCTGCCATTGCTCCTCGCCAGGCTGGCATTGACGAACTGCGGATACGGACGGCGGGCCGCCGTGAAAGGAGTCAAGCTCGGCTGCGGTTTGTTGATCTGGATGTTGTAGTTCAGCCCGCGCGACCGGGAGCCGACGTAGGAAAGGCGGAACCCGATGTCCTTCCACTGATGCTCCACGGTCGCGTTGAACTGGTGGATCATGCCGTTCCTGGTCCCCAGCGGAAATCCGAACACGCTTTGCGAAGGGACGTTTCCGGAGCCTGAGGGATACGGGTTGGGGAAAGCGAACTGCGGCTGGTTGTTCCGGAATTCGTTGACGAACGTTTCGGTCAACTGGAACGGTCCGCCGCCCTGCACGCGAGCGTAGCGGCCAATGGTCTCGGTGTAGATACCGTAGCCGCCGCGAAGCACGGTCTGGTTCTTGACGCGATAGGCGGCGCCCATACGTGGCGCGAAGTTGGTCCGTTCCGGATTCCACACCGCCTGTCCGCCGGTAACGGCAACCGTCTTCGGATAGAGAGGGCTCACGCGGTTCAAAACGCCCTGGGGTACGATCAAGTTGCCGTTTTGCGGACCCAATTGAACATCAGTCCGTCCTCATAGGTAGGCGCTCCGAAGTAGTCCCACCGGAGCCCGTAGTCGAGCGAAAGGCGGTTGTTCACCTTGAAAGTATCTTGCACGAAGAGGCCGAACTCGTAAGCTTGTAGCGTGCGGTTGACCAGGGGATCCAACCGCACGCTGGTGCGCGGAATCCCCAGAAGGAAGTCACCGTAGGCGTGTCCGGTGACGGATCCGTCGAAGCCGAAGACTCCGTAGGTGCCCTCGGGAATGGCGCCGTTGAAATTCGAGAACGTGCGCAGTTCGCCGCCGAGCTTCACCACGTGGCGTCCGATGTTCCAGGTGAGGTTGTCGGCGAAGTTCCACGTCTTTTCGTTGAGACCCGGTCCGCCCGGGCGGACGAAGAGGCCGGAGTAGCCGGTAACGTTCATCCTCGGAAATCCCTGCGCGCTGAGACCGCGTGGATTCACGCCCTGCAACCCGATGAGCTTCACGACATCGTCACCCTTCCTGGGTGTGAAGCCGTCCACCGTTTCGCCGTCGTTGAACTTTTCGTTGTAGAGTCCGAACTTGAAGGTGTTGACCAGGCGCGGCGAAAAGACGTAGGTATCGGTCACGGCAATGTGATGGTTGTACCGCAGGCGGGTCCACTCGAGTCCCGGATAGCTGCCGGGCAGAACATAGAAGAACCAGTTGGTGGCATACCTGCCGGAGAGCGAGTGACTGCTCGAGAAGTTGTGATCGACCCGGCCGGTGATGTACTCAGCGCGGTAGAGGTCCTGGGGATAGATGAAACGGAAGAAGAAGTTGTTGTTGAGTTGATTCGGGCCGCCGGTATTGGGCTTTGGAAAGAACGCGTCCTGCGTCTTGACTGTCACCGGGCTGAAGCGCGCCGCTGGGATGGTGTTGTTGGGGAATGGCGCGTCGTTGAGAGGATCGCGGATCAGGCGGCCCGCCGGCAGTTGGCCGAAGTCGCCCGAGCGGAAACGCTCGGTGGGGACGCTGCGCAGGAAGAACGATTTGCTCGGCCACCGTACGGCGTTCCAGGAGCCGAAGAAGAAGGTCTTGTCGCGCACGATCGGGCCGCCGATCTGTCCTCCGAAGGTGTGGATCAAGGTTTTGGTCTTCTGGTCTTCGAAGAAGTCGCGCGCGTTGAGCGCCGAGTTCTCCTGGAAGTAGTAGGCGCGGCCGTGAAACTGATTCGTGCCGCTCTTGGTGGTCATGTTGAAGTTGCCGACGCGGCTGTACTCGGCTGGGCTGTTCACCATCACGGCCTGCAACTCGGCGGCGTCTTCAAGATTGTTGATCTGATTCACGATGCCGTCATTGGTGACGCCGTCCATGCCCTCCTGGATCTGCGAAGGCTGCTGACCGGCGAACCGGACGCCGTATCCGCCCATGGGTGACTGGACCAAAGGGAGCGTGGCCAGCATCGTGTTCGGATCGAAGAGATTGCTGACTAAAGGAAAGTTGTCATAGCGCACGTTGGTGAACCCGCGCTGGATCTTGGCGCCTTCGGTCTCGATCACCGAGGCGTTGGCGGAGACTTGAATTTCGGTGGCCACCTCTCCGAGTTCCAACGTCGCGTCGATGCGCCGGATCTGCCGGCTCTCGAGGATCACGTTGGAGGCGACGAACGTCTTGAACCCTCCCTTCGATACCGTGACCCGGTAGATTCCGCGGCGCAGGCTGGCGATCTCGTACTCGCCGTTGCCGTCAGTGTTCAGTTCGCGCGAAACGTTGGTGAGTTGCTCCGCGATGACCACCCGGGCCTCGGGAATCGAGGACCCGGAAGAGTCCCGGACGGATCCTCGGATCGTGGAAACATCGGTTTGGCAAACAGCGGGCAGTTGCGAGAGTGACAAAAGGGCGATGAGCGTTCCCAGTTTGCGGTGCATTCTATTCCTTTCTCGGAACGGACTATGGTGTGATTGAATCACACGAGACTTCCTTTGTCAACGCAAAAAAGTTCCCGGGCGGCGAATTCGCGCGGCCCCGGCCCCGGAATGAGAAAATAAGCGGAACATGGCTGCGGTTGCGGACAATTGGCTACGCTCTGTCCTGATGGCGCTGCATCGGATCCGGCCAGCGACGAGGACCGCCCTGGTGGAGGATACCGGGCTCAACGCTGCCAGTGTGAGCCGCGGCCTTCAGGTACTGCTGGACGCCGGTCTGGCCGTCAAAACCGGCGAACTCGACTCGATCGGCGGCCGCCGCAGCGAGACTCTCTCGCTCAATCCGGAGGCTGGCTATTTCGTGGCCGTGGATCTCGAAGGAACTCGTGTCCGGTGCGCCCGCACCGACATGCTCGGAGACGTGCAGCGGATGTGGGAAGCGCCGGTTCGCCCCGAAAAAGGGATTTCGCTGACCCAGGTCCATCGCGGCATCGAATCGGTGCTTTCGGGCCTCACCTCGGCCGCCGCACGCAGGGTGCTCGCCATCGGCGTCAGCTTTCCGGGCCTCGTCGATTCCTCCGGGAGGTTGACCGCCGTCAACCTGCATTGGAAGGATGTTCCATTGGAAGAAGAGTTGGCGCGAAGGCACGGGCTGCCTGTCTACCTCGAGCAGGACTCCGTCACCGGCATCCGTGCCGAGCAGGTTGACGGACCGGCGGCGGGGGCTCGGAACTGGATCTACCTGCTGGCAGGCAATGGTGTCGGCGTGGGACTGGTGATTGACGGGCGCTACGTTCACGGAGGCCGCGGAATGGCGGGCGAGATGGGGCACGTCGTCATCGAGCCGGAAGCAGCCGATCTGTGCCAATGCGGAAATCGGGGCTGTCTCGAGGCGATCACGTCGAGTCCGAATATCGTTCGCCAGTACATCGAGCGCACCGGACGCCGGCCGATGGCCGCGGAGGTAACGGAAGTCTTCAGCCGGGCGCGTCAGGCGGATCCCGCGGCAGTGGAGGTGATCGACCGCGTGGGCCGCGCCTTTGGGTTGGCGTTGTCGCACGCTGTCAGTATTCTCAATCCGGAACTGATCTTGCTCACCGGAGATATCGTTGGCGCGGCCGACCTGATTATTCCGCGGATTCAGCGAGAGCTGGCTCAGCGCACGCTTCCGCAGTTGTTGGACAACCTCACATTGTGCGCGAGCAGGCTGGGACCCGATGTTCGGCTTCGCGGAGCCGCCACTCTTGCGTTTGACCGGATCGTGAACGGCCCGGACTGGCTCCCGCAACTGTGCCGAAAAGGAACGGGGTTCGCTGGCGGGGACTCGATCATTCCGCGCTCCCAACAGGCCAGTAGGCGATCGCTTCGGCGATCTCACCGAGATGGCGGCCGTTCCAGGTGACATCGGCCAGAGCCGGCAGAGAATGCGTGGAGAACACGGCCGGGAAGCTCACCTCCAGATCGCACTGCCAAACCGCCTTTGCGGGAACGGCCGACTCGGCGCGATCGGGACGGCCTCATGATTCGTCACCTTCACCGTGAATCGGACCCGGCTGCCCGGGCTGCTGTTCAATGTGAAACCGGAATCCGCTCCACTCGAACGCTTCGCCGCGATTCACGGTCGCGTCAAACTGGATCGCCCGCTCCACCGTCCAGGGCATCTCGAAGCGTTCCGGGTGCTCCAGTCTGAATGCCGCCGCAGCGGCGCATGTTGGAAGCGATTCATCTGGGGAACCCAGGCGAGTACTACACGATCTGGCGACCCATTGGCGCGCGTAAGGCTCGTAGATCGTGAGGTTCGCTGACGGAAACTCGAGCGTTCCGCTACCAACCGATGGCGGATTCGTCGCGGCCCGGCGCCGCACCGGCTTGCAGCGTCCCAGCGGAGCGATCGAAGAACACGGCGCGAACGCTACCAATGCCGAGCGTATCGTGACTGGTGATGACGTGCCCCATCCTCGCAAGAGCATCGCGCGTCGTTTGCGGAATTCGTCCGCTCAACGCCAGATTCTTCCCCACCGCGTTGGGATAGCGGTACGCCTTGAAAGCTTCGGTACGGAACCACGGCTGCTCGAGCGCGGTCTGCACGTCCATTCCGAAGTCAGCCATGTGAATGAAAAACTGCAACTGAGCCTGAGGAATGGTATCGCCGCCCGGCGTACCGAAGACGCCGAACGGCTCGCCGTTTTTCAGCGCGAGCATGGGACTCCATCCGGTGCGTGGAACCTTGCGCGGCGCGAGGACATTGGCATCGGCGGGATCCAGTTTGAACAGGGGCATCCAGTTATTGAGGAAGAAGCCGCCGCCGGGTCCGTCGATGTACATCATGTTGCCGAATCCTCCGGAAACGGAGGAGGTGATGGAGACCATGTTCCTCTCGGAATCGATCGCACCCACCCAATCTGTGTTGCCGCCCGGCTTGATCTCGCCGCGAGGCGCAGGATCCAGGGCACGGTCCGCCCGCAAAGCTGCTCGCCTGGCGGCGGCGAACGGCTTCGACACCAGGAGCGGCATCGATTCGGGGAAGCCCCGGTCTTCGACGCTCCAATCTCGGTCGGCGAAGGCCAGTTTCATGGCTTCCGTTACGTGGTGGATGTAGGCGGGGGAAAGGTGACCCAGGGAGCGAAGGTCGAAACCCTCGAGGATGTTCAAGGTTTCGAGGCCGATGTGATCGAAGGACCACTGGGGCCCTTCGTAGAGTTCGTAACCTCGATAGCTGGCATGCAGGGCAGGGCCTTCCCGGGCGGCAAAGGCGGCGAAGTCGTCCTCTTCGAGCAGACCGCCGTGCCGCTTCAGCCAGGCGGCGACTCCACGCGCGATGGGTCCGCCATAGAAGGCTTTTCCCCCGTCTCTGGCGATCAGCCGCAGAGTGTCCGCCAAATCGGGTTGGCGCAACCGGGTGCCGGCGGGCAACGGCTTGCCGCCCGGATACCACACTTTGCGCGTGGACTCGTACTGTTTCATGCGGTCCTGCAATCCGTTCAGCAGGCCCTCAAGGTAAGGCGTCACTGCGAATCCGCGTTCGGCCAATTCGATTGCAGGTTCGATCAGCTTGGCGCGCTGGAGCTTTCCATATTTTTGAGACGCCGTGAGCAGCGCGGATACCAGACCCGGCACAACCGGCGCCAGCGGCCCGTCAGCGGGTAGTCCGCCCCGTGTCTGATCGAATCGGGAGGGCGTGGCATTCCTTCCCGACCATCCAGAGCCATCGATGCAATACACCTGCCCGGTGCGCGCGTGGTAGATCAAGACCATTCCGTGTCCGCCGATTCCGGTATTGCCCTGCTGCACCACCGACGCGACGAACGTGGCGGCCACCGCCGCATCCACCGCGTTGCCACCCTGCTGGAAAATGCGCGCGGCAGCCATGGAAGCAAGGGGATGACCCGTCGCGGCGGCCCAGTGGGTGGCGAACACCGGCGCCTTCCAGGTTTGCGAGGAGGCGACCGGCATCAGCAGGGCAGCGGCGAAGGCCGTGAGTGAGATGGTTCTCGACATAATGATCATTTGGAATGCCAGGCTCTCACCAGTAGGCGATCGCTTCAGCGATCTCACCGAGATGGCGGCCGTTCCAGGTGACATCGGCCAGAACCGGCAGAGAATGCGTGGAGAACACGGCCGGGAAGCTCACCTCCAGATCGCACTGCCAAACCGCCTTTGCGGGAACGGCCGATTCGGCGCGATCAGGCGCGATCGTGACGCCGGCCACGGAGCGGAACTCCAGGCGGCAGGCTCGCGGGACCGCCTCATGATTCGTCACCTTCACCGTGAATCGGACCCGGCTGCCCGGGCGCACGCGCACTTTGTAGGGATAGAACTCGACCCACTGCCGGTCCATTCCCATGCTTGCTTCCGGCCGGCCGATGATCGCTTCGAAGCAACCTTGCCACTCGTCCATCCATGCCCGCCAGCGTTCGACCGCCGCGCGATCGCACACAACCGCTCCGCCGTGCCCGGTGAGCAGGAAGTCCGGCGAGTGCGCCAGAATCTGGCGCGGCATGTCGCCGTAGCTCGAAACCGGAGTCCGGTTCTTCGGGATGAAGGAGTAAACGAAATCCCGCTTCTCGCGAAAACTGACGCCGGAGATGTTATCGCCCACCGAAAGAAACACCTTGCCGTCAGCCTCGAATCGGATCAGGTGATGGTAGAGCGTCTGCCCGGGCTGCTGTTCGATGTGAAACCGGAATTCGCTCCACTCGAACGCTTCGCCGCGATTCACGGTCGCGTCAACGGGGATCGCCCGTTCCACGGTGCAGGGCATCTCGAAGCGTTCCGGGTGCTCCAGGATGTCGCGCAGTTCCGGCGAGCAGGCGACTTTCGTTCCGTAACGCGCGCGCAAGGCGGCATATCCGGCCAGGTGATCGTCATGGTAGTGCGTCGGCAGGAACCACTCGACGCGCTCGACGCCCAATTCGCGTTGGAGGTACGGCGTCAGGTTGTCGATGAAGCGATGCGGATTCGCCGCGATGGGAGCGTTCGACACATATCCGCAGTCGATCAGGACTGCGCCTCCCCGATCA
>VFZX01000189.1 GCA_016871015.1 Acidobacteriota bacterium
TCTACGCTCCTGTTCGCCCAGCCCTCAACCTGCCTCCGAATCAGCACCGGCGTGTCACTAGGCCATTCCGAAAATTTCAACCCTGTGAAAACGAACCACTTGTGCGATGGCACTGTAGAAGATGGGTCTGGCTGCGGGCGATGTCGCGCTGGTGCTCGACGTCAACGGCGCCACCAGCGCCGCCAACGTGCTTCTCAACGTCCAGGCGGCCCCGTAGGGCGCGGGGACCTATGCCTCCAAGCACTCCCGGTACTGAGCCTCGTACATCGGAATAATCCGGTCCGTGCAAAACCGCGTCACCGCCGTCCGCCGTGCCGACTCGGCCATCTTCCCCCGGGCCACCGCATCAGCCACCAGCCCAACCACCCGCCGGGCCTGCGCCTCCACGTCCCCGACACCCTCCAGATACCCGTCCGCACCATCCGTCACCAACTCCGCGATCCCCCCGGTCCGCGTCGCCACCGGGACAACCCCGCAAGCCATCGCCTCCAGCGCCGCCAACCCGAACGCCTCATGCTCGCTCGGCAACAGCAGAATATCGGCTTGCGGCAGCAGCCGCTCGATATTGTCCTGCTTGCCCAGAAACCGCACCTGCCGCGCGACCCCCAACTCCCCCGCCAGCCGCTCCGCCGGATACCGCTCCGGACCATCGCCCACCATCCACAATTCGGCCTCGACATCCGCCAGCACCCGCCGCAGCACGTGCACGCAGTCCAGTGGCCGCTTCACGGGCCGGAAATTGGAGATGTGGATCAACCGCACCGGACCCGGCGTCCGCGCCTCCGCCGGCCGGTACAGCTCACAGTTCACGAAGTTGTGGATCGTGCGCACCGGCTTGGTGATCCCGAACACTTCCCGCGTCCGCACGTTGAGATAATCGCTCACCGTGGTAATCGCATCCGACGCCTCAATCGAAAACTTGGTGATCTCGAAGTACGACGGCTCCTGCCCCACCAGCGTGATATCGGTACCGTGCAGCGTCGTCACGAACGGAAGCCTGCGCCTGGACTCGAGCATCTGCCGCGCCAGCAGCGCCGACACCGAATGCGGAATCGCGTAGTGCACATGCAGCAGGTCCAGTTCATACCGCTCCGCCACCGATGCCATCCGCGCCGCCAGCGCCAACGTGTACGGCGGATACGCGAACAGCGGATACATCGCCACATCCACCTCGTGATAGTGGACCCGCTCCATCGCCGGACTCAGCCGGATCGGCTGCGCATAGCTGATGAAGTGGACCTCATGCCCGCGCAGGGCCAGCTCCATCCCCAGTTCGGTGGCCACGATACCGCTTCCCCCGTACGTCGGATAACACGTGATCCCGATCTTCATTGCGCCTCGATTCTCATTTCCGCAAGCCCCACCTGCCCATTCAGATTCTCTGCCGGTTGCGCCGCATCCCCGCCGCCGTACCACACCCGCACCACTCCGCCCTGCACCTCGACGGACGGATCGCAGACCACTTTGGAGTTCCACGGCTCCGGTCCGGCGAACACCGGAGCTTCTGAGTAGCGCTTCCACGCCACACCGTCCCGCGACTCTGCCAATCCGATGCGCCGGAACTCCCTCCGGTCGCGCCCCGTGTACAACATCCACCAGCGTCCATGCGACTGCCATACTGCGGGCTCGCCCAAGCCGTTCTCGTCGAACATTCCCTCCGCGCCCTCTTCAAGCACCGGATTCCGGCGCAGCTTCGACCACTGGATTCCGTCGTTCGACCGTGCGACGCCCAGCCGCTGCCGCGCCGCCCGGTCCTGGCCCAGGTAGAACAGGTACAGCCACTCGCCCGCACGGATCACATACGGATCCGCCGCCGCACGCTCATCCCAGCTCCCCCTCGGCCCCGTCTCCATCACCGCCGGACCATGCTTGTGCCAGATCTTCCCATCCGCCGACCGTGCCAACGCGATCCGCGGCGGATCTCCTGCCTGATACCAATACCAGAACTCGCCCCGGTCCCAGAGCAGGCTGCCATTGGCCGCGATGTAGCTGCCTTCCCACCCCTCGGGTGACAGCACCCGGCCGTGCTTTTCCCACACCCGCCCATCGCGCGACACTGCGGCGCCGGTGTGCCAGGTCCGCCCGTCATAACCCGAGTACAGGTTCCACAGGAGCCCATCGCGCACCACCACCGACGGATTCAGCGCGTCCACGGAATCCCACTCGCCCTTGCTCCCGCGAGCGATCACCGGCCCCCCGCCACCCTCCCACCGGACCCGGACCGCGGGCGCCGCACCATCCGGCCGCGGCAACCCAAAGTCCGCATAGCGTCCGCATCCAGCGCACACCATCGCAACCACCAGCAGGCGCTTCATCGCGGAATCCGGATCACCAGCCGCGATCCCTCGCCCGGCCGCGACTCCACCATCAAGCTCCCATTCAAGTCACGCACGCGCCGTTTGATCGTGTGCGGTCCGATCTTCATCAGATCCAGCTCATCCAATTTGTACGCCCCGCGGAACGGGAATCCCTTGCCGTTGTCCGACGCCTCAATGTGCAGCGAGGCGCCATCCCCCGACACCGTGACGTCAACCTGTGATGCGTTTGAGTGTTTGAAACTGTTGTGCATCGCCTCTCGGACAATCTGGAGCACCTCGAGCGACAACGCCTCCGGAATCTCGCCGAGCTCCCCTGATGCCGTAACACGGACCGGAATTCCTGTGTCCCTCTCGAAGATCCGGCCGAGTTCCTCGCACGCCCTCCCGAGGTCACGCCCCTGCGTCGAGCTGTAGCCATCCCGCGCGCGCAGCATGAACTCACGCATTTCGGCCGCCTGGTGCTTGAGAGTCTCCTGGAACTCTGCAATCTCAGCCGCCGCCGCTGCCGGATCCCGATCCAGCAGTTGCCGGATCACTTCCATCCGCACCTGGAACCCCATGAACAACTGCATCGGGCCGTCGTGGAAGTCCGCCGCTAGCCGCTCTCGCTCGGCTGTCCGCGACGTCTCCGCCTCCGCCCGGTAGTACACTGCCTTGCGGTTGATCTGGTAGGCCACCCGCTCCAGCCGCCGCTTGTGGATCGTCACGATCACCACGTGCGCCACCAGAAACCCAAACGCCCACAGGAACAGGAAGTGGTTCCCAGCCCCGGCCGCCGACAACGCCACGAGCGCGTCCGCCCCCAACGCCGCGATTTCGAGGCGCTCCCGTTCCTCCGCCGCCACCCAGAACACGCCGCCCGCGAATACGAGGTAGGCCGCGGCGATCGCCAAGCCCAGGGCCTGCCCCGCTTGCGTCATCGCATACAGGGCCACACCCACGCGCAACAGCGCGAGCGTCCTCCGCCAGGACGGCGGGACAAGGATGCCCGAATTGCTCAGCCGCGCCTGGCTCTCAACGCCGGTAGAGGTAGAGAGTGTGCGCCCGTCCTTCGCCGTCGTCGTCGATGTTCTCAACTTTCTCCGGGGTCCATCCGCCGACCTCGAAATCGTGCGCCACAATCCGCGTCCCCTTCTTGAGCTGCTTCTCAAGAATCGGACGCACTCTTTCATTCGTGCTGGGCAACAGGTACACCGTGATCAGGTTCGCCGAAGTGTAGTCCTGCTTGAGCAGGTCTCCATGGATGATCCGTGCCGACTGCGCCAGACCCAGCTTCTGGATCCGCGCCGAGCTTTGCTTATACAGATCGTCATCCAACTCCACACCTGCGGCGTTGGCCCTGAACTTCTCCGCCGCCATAATCACGATCCGTCCATCGCCGCTCCCCAGGTCGAACATCTTCTCGCCCTGCTTCAGTCCGCCGAGCTGCAGCATCTTTTCGACGACCGACTCAGGAGTCGGATAGTAGGGAGCCAGCTTCTCCGACTTCTCTCCCGCCTGCTGCGGCAGCAACAGCGCAGGGAACAGCAACAGGAAAATCGAACGGCGCATTCGGTGACGAACCTCCTAGTTTCCTATTCTAGACGTTGTGAAGCCCATCGCACTCACCATCGCCGGATCCGACCCATCGGGCGGCGCAGGCGTCCAGGCCGACCTGAAAACGTTTCACCAGTTTGGCGTTTACGGCGAGGCGGTCCTCACGCTCATCACCGTCCAGAACACCAGGCGCGTCTCCCGCGTCGAGTGCCTGGATCCGGTACTGGTCGCCGAGCAGATTGCCGCTGTTGCCGAAGACATCCCGCCACACGCCGCCAAGACCGGCGCTCTCGGAAATGCCGCGATCGTCCGCGCCGTGGCCAAGGCCCTGGAGCAGTTCCAGTTTCCCCTGATCGTGGATCCCGTGATGATCTCCAAGCACGGCGCGCCCCTCATGGACTCCACCGCCGCCCGCATCCTCCGGGACGAAATATTTCCACGTGCCGCACTAGTCACGCCGAATCTCGCCGAAGCCCAAGCCCTTACCGAAAAACCGGTACGGACCCTGGAGGAGGTCCGGAGATCCGCCGAGATTCTCTATGGGATGGGACCATCAGCAGTTCTGGTAAAGGGCGGCCACCTGGACGGCGAACCGGTTGATGTCCTGTATGATGGCCGCGCTTTCCGCCACTTTTCCGCGGACCGGGTGGCGACGCCGAACACTCACGGGACGGGTTGCACCTATTCCGCGGCTATCACGGCCGGTCTCGCGCTAGGCCACTCAGTGCCGGACGCGATCGCCGCGGCCAAGCGCTTCATCACCGCGGCTATCGCCTCCAATCCCGGACTCGGTTCGGGGGCGGGTCCGGTCAACCACCACGCCGAGGTATCATTTAATCTATGAATCGGAGACAGGCATTCAAGTACGCCTGCGGCGCCGCCGCCGCGTACGCGGCTTGGGAGTTGTTCAAGCCGCCCTCGGGACTTTCGGTATCGCTCTGGCCCGCCATGTCGCGCCGGATAGGAGGAGTGGGCACGGTCTCCTCGGGCGCCGTCAACCGCCAGATCCCGCAGGATGAGTACGTATCCACCTGCCGGAAGTACCAACAGGAGGCCACCACCAATCTCACCATGCCCCACGTGGTGAACGGACTCTGGAAGACGGAGGGCTTCTCGACGACCTTCGGCAAGTACCGTCTCCCGGACAACACGCTGAACGACCCCCGCATTCCCCGCGAGTCGCTCGGAATTGCCCATGTCGGATATGGCGCGGCGAGCACTGAGTTCAGCCGCTTCGATACGGCCAAGCTGAACGAAATCGCGGACACCAAGTGCAATCCCAACTTCAAGCTGTTGATGCTCGAGGGCGCGGGCTCGATCCTGCGGATCTACGAGCCCGGGTTGTTCAAGCAAATGTGCTCGATGATGGGGCTGATTCCGAAGGACGCACCCGACGGTCCGGACAGCACGGGATTCTTCAAGCAGTTCCTGTCGGCGTTTCCCGACGAGGTCCAGTGGCTGATGACCCACGGCTACGGCCGGATGATGGCGTTCAGCAAGATGTCGGTCGCCTCGGCGATTGACGAGGCGCGCGCGCTTCCTGCCGGCCGCCAGGCGCCAGCGGTGCAAGGCATTGCCTTCGCCTTCGCCATGATGAACTCGCAGGACATGGCGCGGATTCTCGAGAACTCAAGCACGGTCGATTTCCAACGCCCGGCGTTTCAGAATGGACTGATCTACGCGCTCGTCTTCTGCGACTGGTTCGTTCCCGGATTCCTCGCGGCCTGGAAGCCGGCCGGAGACCTTGAAGGCAAACTCGTGTCGCGGGCCGCGGCGGAATCGGCCGAAAACCTCAAGCGCGGACATCCGCTCGCTTTCCGGCTCCAGGATCCGGTCACAGCCTGATGGACGCCCAGGACCGTTTTCTGGTGGACCGTAGCGAAGAGGCGATCCGCGACGGGCTGCAGTTGTACCGCTGGTGCATCGCCAACATCGAAACGCATCCCCGCCATAAACTCGACCTCGGCAAGCGGTACCGGCTTGCCAATACGGCCGAGGGATTCTGGGGCGAATGCCCCGTCAACGGGCGTCCCGTGACCTTGATGGGCACGCGCCAGGAGATCGCCTTCTCGCGCATCGAAGGTTCCGGCGCCGCGCAGCGCCTCCGCGACTTCGTCCTCAAGGACTTGCTCAACCGCGCTTCGTGGAGGTATCCGGACGGCGAAAAAGGAGGATTCGAGTTCCATCGGAGCGTCTACCAGAAGCTCGATGGCGAGTACGCGAAGTTCCCTCCTGGCGAAGACTCCGGCGCGGTCAACTGGCTCGACCTCGGCGTGCTGTACCGGTGGGTGCTGTTGCGTACGGACATCCATGACTTCGTGATGGAAATGGGTCCGTTCAAGAAGAAGCTCGCCGAAGCCGCCTGCGTGGTCGCCCACCCGGACTTTATCCGCGTCACCGAAAACCCGGAGCCGGGCTACGAGTTTGAAGCCGCGGTTGGCTATCCCTTCATCAGATTCGCGCCTATTCCCAATTTCTTCGGATTCGGGCCGGGCAAGTTCGACCTTGCCGTGAAGACTTTCAGTTTCCTGATCAAGCCGGGTGGCGACGTCGTCGTACGTATGTACTTTGCCGCCATGCCCCGTTGCGAGCGGGTATTCGACTTTGGCTCACTTCCCGACCCGGTCTATGGCGGCGCCCGCCTGCTCAGGAAGCTGTCCGGTGGCGCGTTCAACGAGCAGGCCTTTCACGACAAAATCGACAGCGGCATGCTGGCCCAGCACTGCCGCGTCCATCAGGCCTTCATCGAAGGCGTCGAAACCGTGTTTCAACAGTGGCTGGTGGACCAGCGAGGAGGAAAATCGACATGAGTGTAATGGAGAGCCGCGCTGTCCTCGGCATGTTCAGCGCGATCGCACCGGGAATGACCTGGATGATCAACAGCCTGATCCCGGGGCGCAACGCGGCGGTGATGCGTACCGAGAGCGCCAACAAGTGCAAGATCATGATGCTCGTCAACGGGCTGAGTAGCTACATCGACGAGACCAACTCCCGCCCGCTGCAGCAGATGGTCGACCAGTGCTATTCGCTCGGATCCTTCCCTGCGCTGTGGGCTGTCGAAGGCCTGGGCAAGGACCTCTCCGAGTGGCACAGGCTGCGGAACCCGAACCCAAGAGGGATCCTGTCCAACGCAGAACTCGACCCCAAATCACGCGGTGCCTGGCTGATGCTTCACGCCGGCATCGGCATGGGTTTCGCGCGCCAGCCGATTCTCGACTTGCCCTCGAACGCCCCGCCCGCCCAAATCGGCGACTTCGCCCTCCGCTTCCTCGAGCTGTGCCGCGCCAACTCGCGCCCCGGATACGCGGGTGCGGCGATCGAATCGCTCGGCCTGGTGTCGCGCTTCATGAAGAACGCCGAATTCTGCGCCACCGTTCACCGCGAGCTCACCCGCAGCGCGCCGGACGCGTTAGGCTACTTCTGGCGCGGTGTCGGCCGTTGCCTCTACTTCCACCCGGAGAACTTCATGCCAGCCTTCGGCGCACGGATCTACCGCGCGCTCGACATGGCGGACGCCGAGGCTCCCTCGCCCGAACTCAAGCAGACACTCTATTCCGGAATGGCCTGGGCGCTGACTGTCGTCAACATGATGAGTCCCGAGGTCATGGAGTACGTGCTGGCCAACCTCTCGGACGGCTATGCCGGATCGCCCGGCTTCGTCAACGGTATCACCGCCGCCACCGTCATGCGCTACGACACCACGCCCGGTGAGCCGCTGATCCGGGAATTCCTCAACCACCGCTGCACGGATCCCAAGCTCGACGCCCTATGGGCGGAAAAGGTCCGCGCCTCGTGTGAATTTGCGATCAACAACGTCCACCCCGCGCTCGACCGCCACCAGCGCCTGGAAGAGGTCTTCCGCTACCAGTCCCTGCCCGGCCTGATCGCAAATCTCTAACGAGGCGGCTTCAGGATCTTCACATTCGCCGGAATCGTGAAATGCTGGTCCGGCAGATCCTCGTTGATGGTCACGCTCTCGGCGAACATCTCGTAAGTTTTGTTCCCATCCCGGTGCCGCGTGATCGCGAACGGCCACTGCACCCCTCCCACGTCCCGGTACTTGGAAAACACGGTCACTTCCTCGATCCGGTCCTTGGTCATCGGATCCCGCCGGAAGTAAACCTGCCGCACCGGCAAGTGTGTCGAGTAGTGGAACTGCACGGTCAAGGTTGCGTTGTTCGCATCCACGAAGTCCACCGCCTCGGTCGGCTGGTTGTCAAACAGCTCTGTGCCCTTGAACTCCACGATCAGACCCGGCTCCCGCAGCCTCTGCCGCAGCAGGTAGAACACGTTGTTGCGAGTTGATTCCTGATAGCGGGTCCAATGCGCCGGTGGAACCGGAGCGGCCCCGCGGAAGGTGACCGACCACCCGTTGTCTTCGTCGAACAGCACCCCGTAGTCCAGCTTCTTCCCAAAGAGTTGCCGCTCCCTCTGGAATACTTTGCCCGCCGGCGGTGGATCCGGAGCGGTCACATACCGCGTCATGATTTTGGCCCGCGCCAGCCCGGAGAGTTTGGAATCGTAGAACGAATACGCCCGGCCCGTCTCCGTGCGGTCCTTCATCTCCAGGAAGTTCGTCCCTCCGAGCGCCTTTATGGCCGCATCGACAATCGCCTTGCCCTTTTCCGCTTTGGACTGCGCCAGCAGCGGCGCGGCGATCATGCCGAAAAGCAACCGCCTCGTCAAGGCTTGGCCTCCACCTCCGCCCGGTTCAGCTTTGAGTTGACCTTGACCGACAGCACCTTCATCTCGCCGGTCTTCCGCCCATCGGTCCGCGTCACGATCACGCCAGGATATTTGATGCCTTCCCATTCCTTCCATTCGCTCCAGGTTTCCTCTATGTTCGATGGAGTTCCGCTTCGGGTGCGTGACTGAAAGTATAACCTCACGGGAAGTCCCGTCGCTTCATCCAGGAAGATCCGCGTCCCAACGCCGTGTTCCCCGGTCACCACCAGGATATTCGCTCCGGCCTGGCTCACCATCCGCTTCGGATCCCGGTTGCTCAGGGCCAGCACCGGCAGCACCCGGAACAGCTCCGTCCGCAACTGGTACAGCAAACTTGCGGACACCGGCCGGACCACGCCGCCCCGCGAACCCACCCACGCCACACCACCATCATAGAAGACGGACAACGGACCCCTCGGCGTTTCCTGGTCTTGCCGCAGGACGCCCGCCTTCAGCCACCGGTCGGTCACCTTCAGCAGTGCGTCGTCACTCTCGCCCTCGCTCACGATGTGCAGATCTTCCACCGCCGCCAGACGCTCCTCTCCGCCCAGCGCCTGCCGCATCCGCGCAAGCAGTTTCTTCCCCTCCTCCAGGCTCGCCGCGTCCGTCCGGATCTCCAGCGGCTTCGGCGCCGGAATCGTCAAGTCAGCCTTCAACACTGGCTCCCGCAGGGTCGACGGAGGATTGCTCATCAGTGTCGAATTTCCGAGCACCACCAGGTGGAACCGTGCCGGATCCAGCATCACCTGCGCGAGCTTTGCCGTCTCGGTCCGGTTCGCCGCGCGGATTGTGTTCAGCACCGCTGCCGCATGCCCCTCTCCGGCTCCAGCTTTCCTGGCCACCTCGTCGTGGATCATCCGGTCCACGGGATTCAGGAACCGCGACAGCCACCGGGCCGCCGCCCGGCCCTTGGCCGCCTCGAAGTCCGCGCCCGAGTACCCGTCCTTTTGAATCACTCCCAGCTCCCGGATGACCGCCTGCAGCGCTTCTGTCGGATAACTTGGATCCGATCCGCCCCGGACCATCCACAGCCCAGGCTCAGCGAACCCTGCCTCCCACGATCCCTCTCCGTATAACGCCCACGACTTGTTGGCCGCGCTCAACTCCTTCAATCTCCCTGCGCCAGGATGCGTATTCCCCACCAGTGCCGCCAGGATCAGCGCGTGTGCCGCCCCCGCATCGCCCAGTCCCGGACCCTGCCGGCCCAACGCGAACCCCGCTGCCGCGGCTTGCTGCAACTCTCCAAGGATCAACCCCTGGACCGCCGGCTCTTCCCGTTTCGGCGCCGTACGTGGCCCGGCAGCTCCACGCCATCCTCCCAGCAGCTTCTCCAGTTGGTTCCGCACCGCCGCCGGATCGAAGTCCCCGTTCACGGCCAATACTACGTTCGCCGGACCCACATGCCGCCGGTGGAACTCCCGGACATCCTCCGGTCCGATGTTGCTCAACGATTCGTATCCCGGACCACTGTGCGCCGCGCCGAACGCCGCCTGCCGGAGCTGGAACGCCGTGGCTGCGTCCAGCGCCAAGTAGCGCGCACCGATCTGGTTCCGCAATACCGCCCTGGCGGCGTCGATCGCCTCCTGCTCAATCGCCGGTGCAGTCAGCATCCTGGCGATCTCCCCGGCCACCACCGCAAACTGATCGCTGACTCCCCGGAACCGGATCACACTGTGGTCCTGAAACGCCTGCGCGGAAATCTCAGATCCCGCCTGTTCCAGCACCCGGTTCAACGCCTGCCCGGGCTCGCCGCTTCCCGCCGCCAGCCGCAGCGACCGGACTGCGATGTCCGCCAGCCCCGCCCGGTCTGCCGGGTCTTGAGCCGCCCCGGCATGAATCACCACTGCGCCGGACACCCACGGCGTCCGCGAGTCCCTGCGTGCCAGGATTCGGAAGCCGTTCGACAGCGTGCTCACTTCCGCATTGAGCGCCGTGAACCCACGTTGCGCCACGACGGCCGCTGCAGGTGCAGCCACCGGCGCCACCCTCGGTTTCGGCTTCGGCGGCGCGACACGGACGGGTTGCGCGAAAGCGGCGGCCGCGGCCAAAACCAGCCCCCACCGGATCACTGCTCGCCCCCGGTGCTGGATGCCCGGACCACAATCCGCTTTCCAGGTGCCAAGTACTGGCTCGCCACCCGCTGGACGTCCTGCGGGGTTACCGCTTCGATGCGGTCCCATGCCTTTACGAGTCCGGCGGCATTTCCCTCAGCCGCCAGGAACCTTGCCAACATCCCCGCCATCGACACCTGCGATTCCATCTCCGAGGTCAACCGGCTCCGCAAGGCCATCTTCGCCTGCCGCAAGAGCCCGTCCGCGACCGGAGCGGCCCGCAACTTCTCAACCGCGCCGTCTACTGCCTTCTCCACACTCGATTGCGCGGCCGCCACATGGGGAGTCGCGCTCACCACCACCAGCGACGACAGCCGGTCTCCAGGGAAGTTGGGCAGCACCGCGGGCGCCGACGGGATCAGCCCGGCCTTCAACGACCCCGGCAGCAACGCCTCGCTTCCGGATGCCAGCAGCGCCCAGATCACGTCGAACACCGCATCATCGCGGTCCGTCTTCGGCGGCCGCACCCATGCGAGCACGGTGGGCACTGCGGATCCGGGCGGAAGCGCCGCACTCACGGCACGCTCCTCCACCGGCGCGCGTGCAGAGTCCTTGAGTGCCGGCGGCACCGCGCCACCCGCAATCCGGCCGAAATGGATCTCGGCCAGTTGCCTGATCTCGCTCACGTTGACGTCCCCGGCGATCGCGGCCACGACGTTCCCGGGCACATAGTGGCTGGCCGCGAACTTCTCGAAATCGGCTACTCGCAGCGTCTCCGTCTCAGCCGTCGACGCCACCGCCCGGCCGTAGGGATTCCCGGCCAACCCGGCCCGCAGCAGCGCCTGCTCCAGCCGGAGCTGCGCCGAAGTCTCTTCCAGCTTGATCCGCTGCTCCCTCCACGAGTCCCGCTCCAGGGAGAACCCTCGCGGCGACGGCTTGGCCAGCCAGTTAGCCGTGACCCGGAACCAGGTCCCCGTTTGATTGGCTGGAACCAGCGCCGTGAATTGTGAGCTATCCGCATCCACCCGCGCCGAGAGATCCGCTGCGCCCGCCGCCTCCAAGGCATTTCGGAGGCTCAGCGCCTGCCCTAGCGCCAACGCCTGCTCTGCCGCCATCTGGTATCCGACCCGTGCCCTCGAGACATCGACCGAGTCCGCTGGCGGACGCCGGTTCTCCATCTCCTTCCACGTGTCGAACGCCTGCTCCGCGCGCTGGATCTGCTGCCGCTCCGCCGCCGGATTCTTCGATCCGAGCACTTCTCCCCCGTGAAAGTACATCCGCTCGAATAGCTGCGCGATCCCCCCTTTGCCCGGCGGATCGTCCGCGATTCCCGCCTTCACGGTCAGGTGAAACGCGACCACCGGCGCTTCCGGCCGCTCCATCACCACGAACATCATTCCGTTGCTCAGCCGGAACTCAGTAACGTGCTTCGGCAGGTCGTGGAAACCCGCCCCGCGCAGCACCAGCCCGCCCAGCAGCACCGCGCCGATTCGAACACACATATTAACAGTGTAGCCGCGCCGCCCGCGCCCGTCTTTCCACCCCTCGCTATAATCCGTACTGGAGCCCTCGCGCTATTTCGCTTCCCAATCCGGATCCAGGCTCAAATACGCCAACGCATACCGCCGCCCGAACTCCCGCAGCGACGCCGAATCGAAATGGACATCGTCGCCCTTGTGCACCAGTCCCGCCGACGAAACGAACGCGCACCGCTGAAACGTCAGCGGCAGCATCGCCAACTGCTGGTTGACGCGCGCTGCCTCATCCCTCCGGAAGAACGTCCCGAGCTGGCCCACCGCCACCGGAACTCCGCCCGCGCCCGTCTCGCTCCTGAGGGCCGACATCACCACTGAGAACCGCTCCCGGTAGGACTCGGCGTTCGCCGCCGAGCCCGACTCCGCCTCACCCTGGTGCCACAGGATGCCCCGGATCGTCCCCGCCTTGCTCGCGATCGCCGCCCGCCGGACAGCCTCGGTGAAGATCGCGCCGCCCACCGTCCACTGCTCGAGCGAGCTGCCACCCACGGCGCACGGCACGAGCCCGATCGAACGTCTGGGATTAGCTGCCCGCATCCTCAGTGCGAAAGACCGGCCCAGCCCCACCCCGGCAGTTGGACGGTCCCAGTGCAGCGGATCCGCTGCCGGAACCCACTTCATTTCCTTGTTCAACGCCCAGACCCCGTCGACCGGCGTCCTGTCCTGAGCCTCCACCTCGCCGCGTCCCGCCATGTTGGACTGTCCCGTCAGAAGAAACAGATCCAGTCCGGACGGCGCGGGTTGAGCAAACGCTGCTGGGGTGAAGAGCAGCATGCGGCGGGTGATCATAGTGTCCAGGGTACATCAAAAAATTCGCAAAAACCGCTTGACTCGGGCCGGGAACGAAAGATCCGCCCTCACGGCTTTGGCTTGGAACTGACGCCGATCAAGCGGTCTTCGACGCCGCCGTCGGCAACCTCTGCCAGAGGCGCGGGCTGCTGCGGGTCAACGGCAAACTCCTCTCCCTGGCAGAGTGCTAAGGGAAACACCTGTCTTGACAGGCCGGTACAAGGGCTGGTATGATTTATGGAACACCAAAGTTCCGTTGTTGGAAGGCTCTGCCTCCGCCGGGACTCTCCCTATTAGCGTTTTGATCACGGTGACCCAATGAAGCAGCACTACTTCATTCTCGTACTGGCCCATTCCTTTCACGGCCGCCTCCGGAGGCTCCACATTCCGCACCAAGCGCTTTGGGGCGTGTTCCTCTTGGCCTTGTTCGGCGCGGCCTCGCTCCTGGGAATGGCCGGCAGCTACGCACGCATGGCCTGGAAAGTTGCCAACTACAACTCCCTCCAGAATCAGTTCGAAACCCTGCAAGCCAAGTACGAAAAGCTCGAAAAAAGCGCCAGTGCCACCAACGAACAGCTCGCGACACTACAGTTGTTTGCCACCGAGGTCTCCATGGCCTACGGCATCAAGCGCAGCGACGGAATCGCCTCTGAAGGCCCCCTCCTGCCGAGCTTCACTGACTCCGTCAAAGAATACAACTTCCTCAAGGCCGCCAACTTCTCCCGCAGCCACCGCAAGTACACGCGTGCCTTCCACACCAACGTCCGTCCGAGCATCTGGCCCGTGCAAGGCGGGCTCCTGTCGAGCTTCGGCCGCCGCGTCGACCCCTTCTCGGGCGAAGGCTCCTTCCACGCGGGCGTCGACCTTTCCGCCGGCGTCGGCGTCCCGGTCCGTGTGACCGCTGACGGAATCGTCCTGCGTGCCGAGTGGTTCGGCGGATACGGCAAGGTCGTCGTCATCGACCATGGCGCGGGCATGCATACGTATTACGCACATCTTTCGCGGATGGATGTGATCCCCGGACAGGATGTCCGCCGCGGCCAGATCATCGCAGCCGCGGGTGCCACGGGCCGCGTGACTGCCCCCCACCTGCACTACGAAGTCCGGCAGAACGGCACGCCCATCAATCCCTACATTTTCCTCGCCCGCTCAACCGTGGTCGCCGCCAGCGGACCGGTCAAAAAGGACCTCCCCTTTTAACCAATTCGCGGTCCAACACCGTGATAGCATGAGACTGTGATGCCTCTCACCCGGCGTAGTCTGTTGACATGCGCCGGAACGGCTGTTTGGGCTCAGACCCGCCGCCCCGGGCCGGAACGGCTCCGGTACCTCGACTCGGGCACCGAGCAGGAAGTCACCCGGCTCACCGATCCGAAGCTTAGTTCCTGCTGGCTGCCCCTTCCTCATCACGTCGTTTTTTCGCGGCGCCTGAACGCGCTGCTCTACCTCTCCGACCGGAGCGGATCCCGCCAGCTCTGGACCATGGACCTGAAGTCCTTTAACAGCCGCCCCTGGCCCCAAGCCGCAGCCATCGACCCGGGCGCCTTCACCTTCACCGCCGACGAGCGGTCCGTGGTCTACTCCGGATCCGGCGTGCTCTGGTTCCAGGCCTCCGCCGGGCCCGCCCGCAAGCTGTACACCTTCGAAAACGCCCCGGGACGTGGAATCGCCGTCACGCCAGAAGGCTACGCCCTTGCCGGAGACGGACTCCGGCTGCGGCAGGTGCTCCTCGCCCGAGCAACGGCTGGCACCATCATCGAGGCCAAGGACCCGGTTTCCGATCCCATGCCCCGGCCCCGCCGTGCCTCGGTCCTCTACCGTGCAGGCGACGCCCTATGGCTTGCCCACCTCGACGGACAGCGCAACTTCAAGCTGAAGACCGCCGAAGGCATCATCGGACAAGCGCTCTGGGCTCCGGATGGCCGCACCGTCTTTTATCTGCACGCCGCCGCGGCCGGCAAGCCCAACACGCTCCGCGAAGCCGATCCGGACACCGGCGAGGACCAGCCGGTTGCCGCAACCTCCAACTACGCCTCTTTCTGCTCAAATCGCGACGCATCCGTTATCGCGGGCGCCAGTGGCAGCAAGGCGGGCCCCTACATGCTGCTGATGTTGCGCAAGCCCAAGCGCGAACGCGCCCTCTGCGAACACCGGGCTCTGGACCCCACCGCCGTGGGTCCCGTCTTCTCACCGGACAGCCAGCGCCTGGTCTTTACCAGCGAACTCCACGGCAAGCCTGCGATCTATATGATCGACCTCCAGAGGCTGGTCGAAAAAACCGACGAAGTCTCAAGCTAATCTCAATCCTAAGGATCTTGGAATTTTTTATGAGGACACGAATCCTGGCCATTCTCGCCACTTTTGTCCCGCCCGCCTTCCCGCAGGCGTTCACCGCGAACATGACGGGGCTGGTGGTCGAC
>VFZX01000190.1 GCA_016871015.1 Acidobacteriota bacterium
TTTCCACTCCCCGCCCCCGTCTGCCCTGCCGCGCAAGCGGCAGGTGAATGCTGCTACCACCCACCGCACCCCTATCGTCACCTTTCTCTCTGCACTCACTCAGGCCCACAGATTCCGCTACAGAGCCATCGTTGCGATCGAAAAGAGACGATGGCGCATCTCTGCCTCCTGCCGGCTTGGGTTTCCTGGACCTCAGGATTATACACCCGCCGCCTCACTCCGGTGCCGGAGTTGATCAGAGTGCCCATTTCCGAGGGCGGGCCGCGCTTCGATCCGCCGCACCACCGCCCGGCTGCCGGAACGGCCTCACGCCCGCTTGCGAAGGAGCGGGAACCAGGTCAACGTAGCCCCGCCGCGCGAGGAATCGGAAGTAGCCATCGTAGTCGAACTTCGAAGCGCCGATCTCGGCTTCGGTGAGCCGGACCACTTCGCTGAGCGGCCGCTTTCCATCGCACCAATACAGCGCGATCGAAGGCGGCAGCGTCCACGCGCCGGATGGGTAGCCCTCACGCTGATCGGGCGCGAGGTCATCCAACGGAATCGTCCCAAAACGTTTCCGCCGCACTACGATACCCGAACCAGGCGAGGCGTGTTGAGGCACGGATTGCAACAACGAACCCAACGACTCCCGGACCGCGCCACGCCGCGCCTCCGGCACCAGCCGGAGTACCGACAGCACGGCTTGATTCGACCGCTCGCGCCGGTAGTCATTCGCGGCCGCCCCTTCGGCCCAATGCTTCGAGCCCAATGCGGCCAGCTACGGCGCTTCCGTTTCGCCCGCCGCCGCCATCGTATAAAGGAACGCGGCGTTCACAATGATGAGGTCCCGCAGCGACCGTGCATCCACACGGTCCGGCGTATCTTCGCTGTTGTGATGCGTCTCCACGCCAGTTCCGCTATAGGACCATGTCGTCGGGATGCCGACGCTGGGCTCGCCAAGATAGCTGTCCGTGCCGGGCATGAACGGCTTCCAGTGCCACGGCCGGCCAACGCGCGGGAAATACTGCCGCGCGATCTCCTGGATCAGGCCATCGGTATAAGCGGCGCCCGAGTGCGGATTCATGTAGAAGGTGTACTCGGTGCCCTTCAACTCAAAGGCCGCCGCGGGTGTGTCAACGCACATCGCCGCGACAGTCCGCTTCACACGCCCGGGATTCGCGGCGATGTAGTGGAGCGCGGCGTACATCTCGCCCATCAACAGAATCCGTATGGTCCGCGCCGGACGGGCGAGGCGGCCGGACCGGATGAGGCGGTTCAACGTGGCGAGTGACTCGATCATCACCGCCACGCCCGTCGCATTGTCCTGCGCGCCCTGTTCGGATGTGTGGCCCAGCGTCAGGACCTCTTCGCCATCGGTTCCGCCCGTGCCGGGGATCACGCCGGTCACATAGGGATACGTGCCTTCGTAGTAGCGTGTGTCCACCTTGGCGCGCACCTGCACGCGGCCCCGCTTGAGCCGCTCGCCTACCAGGGCGGCCTGGCGCGGAGAAATGGAGAACGAGAGCAGCGGCGCGTCTCCTTTGTTGAATGCCCAGCCGCGATCTCCCCACGCGTTGATCCACTGGCGTCCATCGAGCAACGCCGGATTCTCTGTGAAAGCGTTGATTGCGCCGAGCGCTCCGGCCTTCACCAGGTCCCATTTCAGGTCGGCCGGATTGCGCGCGGACAGCACCAGCTTTCCCTTCACGTCCAGGCGTGCCAGATCCCGCGCGGATGCAATCTCGACAACGTCCGCAACGACGCCTCCTGGCGGCGTAGGGCCGCTCCACATCCCGAGCGAAGCGGGAATCTTGCGATAGTCGGCCAGCACTACTGGCGGGCCATCGCCTAAAAGTTCGAGTGTTGCCGAGCGCGCGTCCCATGCCATCGGCATGGTCCAGAATCCGAACTGCGTTTTGCCATCGGCGGGAGGCTTCACGATCTCCACTCGCTCCAGTCCGGTGTGTTCGAGCGTCCGGCGGAGGAACCCGGCGGTCTCTTCGAATTTCGGAAACGTGAACCACCGGTCTGTCGCGTACACCTCGCGCATCAGCGTCATCGCCGCTTTCGGACGGACTTCGCGCTGCAACAACGTGAGGCGGTTCGAAAGATCGTCCGCCGGTGCGGCAACGGCTAGGATCGCGGATGCGGCCAGCCAGAGCGGGACCAGCCATGGCAACCTGGGTGAAGGCACAGATACCATTGTGGACCGCGCGTCAGCCCGTCCGCTCCAACACAGCGTTGTACGCGCACCCGATCCCTGCTACGGCCGCCATCACATACATCCACGCCAGCAGCGCGATCACCGCGGCCAGCGACCCATACATAACGTTGTAGTTCGCCAGGTTCCGGACGTACCAACCGAATCCGGCAGTCGCGCTCATCCAGAGCACCGTCGCCGTGATCGCACCTGGCCACACTCCTCCCCACGACTGCCGCCGGTTCGGACCCAACAGGTACAACAAGCACGTCACCAACACCACTGTCCCGCACGCCATGCCGAACCGGACCGCCGCGCCCAGCAGCACCAGGCCCACCGCCAACGGCGCTCCCTCCGGACTCCCCGCCAGCCACCGGACGGCCGCATCCTCTAATTGGCTGCCGAACGCCACTAACACAGTCGCCACGAGTGCCGGAATCGCCGTCGCGAACGTTAACAGACCCGCTCGCAGCCTCTGGCGCAGAAATGGCCGTCCCTCGGCGACGTGGTACACCGCGTCGAATCCCTCCATCAGCGACAGCATGAGCCCCGATCCAGCCCAGGCGGCGAGAAACACGGCCAATGCCAGAAGCAACAGTGGCTTATCCCCGGACTCGGCGAACCGCGACAGCACCAGCGTCTCCGTCCCAGGTGGCAGAACTCCGCGCAGGAACCGTGTTAGCAACTGGAGCACGGGACCGGCCTGTAAATGGACCAAAACCGCCGCCACCGCGCTCAACACTGGAAACAGCGCCAACAACCCAGAGTAGGCCGCGCCCTTCGCCGTCGAGAAACAGCCTTTGTTGTGGGCCAGGATCAGCGCCAGCCGGAACACGCGGAGGATGGCGGGCAGCCGCTTCAGGCGCGTTCCCTCCGCCGTGACCGGAACAGCCACGCCGCCGCGCCGATCCAGGCCACGGCGCTCACACCGCTCATCGCGATGTGCTCCCTGGTCGGCAGATACCGCATTTCGATGCCTCCCTGCCCCGCCGGTGGACGCAGCAGGATGAATCCCATCGCGTCGGATTCCACCTTCAATTCCCGTCCGCCCACCGAGGCATGCCAGCCGCCGTCAAAGGCGATCCGCGTCGAAACCAGCATGTCCGGAGGAATCGCCCCAGTGATCCGGATCCGGCTCGGGCCGAGCCACTCGAACTTCAGCCGCCGCCCGGGATCGTCCATCGCCCGCACGAAGGGATCCAGGATCTCGGAATTGATATTGGCCGCGAATCCCTGCGGGTACTCGGATGGTTTCACTAAGTGCGCATAACCGTGAAATGGCAATTTGTAAATGCGATTGTCACCTTCCTCGAACACTTTCTCCAACACGCCTTCGAACAGCATGGGGTGCAAGTAATCTTTCCAGTGCTCCTGCGAGTTCGGCCCGTGGATCACTACATACTCGACTCCGCAAGCCCGCAGTTGCCACAACGCCTCCTGGAGCTCCCGCCCGGGGACTCCCGCCTCGCCGGTCCGGATACTGTATTGGAAGTACAGCGCCGACCGGTTCCGTAACCCCGACTCAAACGCCCCCCCCACCTGATGGAGGAGCGTCCACGAGTTCAACCGGAAACGCGTCCCTCCACCCGCGAAGATCCGGCCCTCGGGCTTGCGGGACTCGAGAAATCGCGAGACTTTGTATTCGATGGTCCGCTCGCGGGGAATCGGGCGGAGCCTCCCCTGGTTCAACATCACGTACATGTTCGGCGTCTCCCCCCACCCGGCCCCCGCCGCCAACACCGCCGCTGCCGCCCATGGCCCGGCCGGATGCGCCCAAGCCGCGGCGCGCCGGGCAACTTCGGTGAGCGCCACGATCCAGAAGAACTCCGCCTCAAAGGCATAACGCCGGGACTCCGGGATCGTATCCAACAGGTACCAGTAGTGGCCTGCGACGATAAAGAGAAAACCGGCCAGACACAACGAGATCCATCCCTCGATGTAATAGCGTGAGTAACGGCGGACCAGGAACAGCCCGGTCGCGACGGCCGCGCCGAGCCCGGACACCAACATCCATTTCGTTGCGTCGATCTTATAGCCGAACGCGTCCGAGGGCCAGTTGAACAGGGTCGTCGAGATGAAACGCGGGGTCAGCCAGAAGCAGGCGAGCAAATATGCGAGCAGCGCCACTCCGATCATTCGCCTCGCGAGGAATCCGTGTTCCTTGGCGGTCAGGACGCCCACCAGGAGCATCATCAGGCAGCACCATGCCAGGGCGAGCGTGGCGATCCAGTTCGTCAACGCGATCACCGCCAGCAGCACGGCTGCCGCGAATGCCGCGGGATACCCCCGTCTCGTCGAGGCGTGCCAACAGGCCACCAGCGCCAGAGGGATCAACGCGAGGCCCACGTTGTGCGGACCCTCGCCGTATTTGGTCAACACGTGTAAGTGCCACGGCAAATATGAAAGACCCATATCTCCCTGGATCCGTGGAAACAGCATATAAGCGGGCGAGAAGAACGTATAAAGCAGCGCAGCAACCGCCGCCCAGGTTTTCCGCCCGCGGAAGTACAGGCAGAACAAGAACATCGAGACAGGGACCATGCACGCCGCGCTTGTCACGACGAGCCTGTGGACGTGCTCCGGCGTCCGCACAGGCGTCACGTTGATTAGAAGCGCGGTCACATACGGCACGACAGGCAGATACCAAATGTGCGTCGGTAGTCCGAAGTACTGCAGAGGATTCCAGCCATACGGATCCGGGTGCTCATGGATGAAGTGGGCCATCGAAGCGTAACCGCCCTCGATAGAGTCCCGGTAGCGGCTCTCGCCTGAAAGGAACAGAGGCCAGTTGACCGCTACATTTAGCGCGAAGATCCCCGCGCAGATGAGCACGATCGTCCGGCGAGAAGCCATATAAGCACCAGGATAGATCCAATCGTCACCCCGCGGCCAATCCGGTTCTCGAGCGGTGTCTCAAACCGCAGCTCGATCTCGTGGCTCCCCGGACCCGGATCGAGCAGCATGAACCCGATCGGATCACGGCTGACTGCCAGTTCCCGGCCGCCGCTGGTCGCCCGCCACGCCGGGTCGTAGGTCTCCTGGACGAGCACGGCGTCCCCCGGCTCAAGCTGCACCCGGACCCCGATGCGCTTCGGATCGGTTCGGGGCACGGCGGTCGCCCGGCGGTCCGGACCCTGTTCCACGAGCGCGGTGTAGGCTTCGATCGGGCTCGCCTCTATTTTGCCGAAGCCCCGGATCCTGGTCCCGTCCACCACACGCGCCAGATCCGGAAACCGCCGTGGAATCTCATACACGAAGTTCCCCTTGCCATCCTCGTAGAATGCCTTGAGCTTTGCGAAGCGCGCCGGATTCTCGATGTCGTGGTAGATTTCCTCCGACGTCTGGTCGTGCACCGTGATCGCGCCCGCGCCCACCGCCTGCAGCCAGGCTACCGACTGCTCCACGGGAACATTCACCGCCGCCCCATAGTAAGCATGCGTCGAGTAGATGTTCAGCGTCCCTTGCTCGGATCCGCCGCCGACCTGCGGCAGATCGTTCCAGGCGTTGTACCAGAACCGGACGCTGCCGTTGGCGAGCACGCGCGCGCCGGGCAGATTCCGCGCCACCCAGTCTTGGATCTTGTACTCGATCCGCGCCTTATAGTTGTTGTCGATCTCCACTAATTGGTGAGACCGGCGGACCCACCCTTTTGCGGTGACCACCCAAGCGTACAAAATCAACAAAACAATAGCCTTACGCCAGATCGCGCCGCGCCAGAGCCACATTGAGACGGCCACCAGCGCCAGGATAATGCACAGGTCCAGCTCGGGGACCAGCCGCTCCGGCTCGCCGCTGATCCGGAAGTTGAAGAACCGCTGTCCCGCCACGTTCAACATGAAGAACAACAGGCTACCTGAAACAAAGGTCACCCACGCGGGCGGCATCAATCGCCACGTCATGACGCCGAACGCCGCCGCCGTCACGGCGGCAAGCCACACCGACCACGCGTTCCCGGGATTGGCGACCAGTTTCATGTTCTCGACCGTCACCCGGAAGTATGACGGCGTCAGCCAGAAGGCTGTCAATCCGTACGCCAAAGCCGCGATCGCCGCGGCGCGCAGCCACACCACGCCGTCTCTTTCCTCAATGAAGATGGCCCACACCAACACTGGAAAAAACGTCGCCAGTGCGGTGGCGCCATAGAAATTGTTCGATACTACCAACGCGCTAAAGAGGGCAGCCGCGCCGAGCGCCGCCGGATGTCCGCGCCGCAGCCCGAGCCATGATGCCGCCAGTGCAATTGGGATCAACGCAAACGCCGACATGTGCGGACCCTCGCCGTACCGCACCAGGACGCCGAGCCGCATCGGCCAGAATCGCGTGGGGATGTTGTCCTCGCGCATGTGAGTCATGAACAGGTAGGTGGGCGAGGACGTCACCGCCGCCAGCGCCGCGATCCAGGCCCAAACGCGCGACCGGGATGCGATCGCGACCAACATGTAGACGCCAACCGCTCCCACCGCATAGAGGAGCCCGATGTAGATCAGGTAGCCGCGCGCCTCCGATAGCCCGGACCAACGCGCGATCGCCGCGGTTCCGTACCGGAGCGCGGGCGGATAAATGTAGTCCCAGCGCGTTCCCATGTACCAGTTGGGCTGCCATTCGGGAAACGGCCAATGCGCGTTCAGGTAGCGGGCGTCAGCGATGAAGGTTGGCTGGATCGAAGCCCAATATGCCAGGTATTCATTCCGGAAAAGGGGCAGGATCAGGTAGGCAGTGAGGAGAAAGAGGATCGCGCAGTCGCGCTTACGCATGCACCATGCTTTCGTACCGCCGCCGCAAAGACTGGAATTGGCGGCTCCTGCGGATTCCAGACCGGTGCAGCAGGTACCGGAACAGCAGCCAAAGGATCGACAGCCCGTAGATGCTGCTCTGGATGAACGAGGCCGAGGACGCCTGCGGGAAGTAGCGCGTCGGCACCGGAACCTCGGCGATCCGCGCGCCGACCTCGACGAACTGGGCCATGATCTCCTGATCGAAGATGAAGTTGTCCGAGTTCGTTTCGAGGTTCACCGACTCCAGCGCCTCGCGCGTATACGCGCGGTAACCCGTGTGGTACTCAGCCAGATTCAGCCGGAACACTTTGTTCTCGCACCCGGTCAGGAAACGGTTCGAGACGTATTTCCACCAGGGCATTCCGCCCTTCATCGGCTGTCCGCCCAGCAGCCGCGATCCCAGCACAACATCGGCCTGGCCCCGTTCGATTGGCGCGATGATCTGGGGCAGCAGTGTCGGGTCGTATTGGTAGTCCGGGTGCACCATGACGATGATTCCGGCGCCGCTCCGGAGCGCTTCCCGGTAGCACGTTTTCTGGTTTGCGCCGTAGCCGTAGTTCCGGTTGTGCGCAAACGCCTGGATTCCAAGGTCGCGCGCCACCTGAATCGTTGCGTCACGCGAGCCGTCATCGACCAGAATCACGCGGTTGACGATGTCGTGCGGCAGGTCGTCATAGGTCTGGCGGAGGGTTTTTTCGGCGTTGTACGCCGGCATCACCACAACGACTTTCGTCTTGGGTTTCAAAGACTTCCGTGACCCCCTTTACCGCGCTTCGACCACGAACTGGTAGGCGAACAGTTGTTTTCGAAGCCGAGCTAAATAATAGCATAGCGCCTCCGCCGTGGAAACCGGCACAGTACCATCCCAGCGTGGAAACCGGAGACCCACCGGGATCGCTGTGGGGTGCACGGACTCAAACCGCAGCCCGGCCGAGGCGAACAGCCGGGTCCACCCGTCCCAGGTAAAGAACTGGACGTGGGTGCCGTCGAACAACCCCTTCTCTTCCTTGGGGAAACGCCCGGCGAGCACGGTGAGGCGGAAGTGGATATTGCCGGAATTGGGAAGCGAGCAAATGAACGATCCGCCCGGGGCAAGGTGGCGCCGGAGTTGGGACAGGAGCGCCGCAGGGTCACGGAGGTGCTCCAGGATGTCGGCGCACAGGATGGTATCGAAGGTGCCGAGGGGCGGCAGCCCTCTCTCGAGGTCGGCTGGGATGAGCCGCACAGACGCCGGAAATTCGCGAGTCACTCCGTCGGGCCGCTCGATTCCGGTGACTTGATGTCCCCGCGAGGCGAGGATCTCGGCCAGGTAACCATTCCCGCAGCCGACGTCGAGGATCCGCCGGGGTGTGGTGGGGGGCAACAGGTCCAGGAGCAGGCTGTGGCTGGAGTATGGACTAGGCTTGAGGGTGTAGTGGGCAGACGCCGTTTCCGGCATGAATATCGATAGTTTAGCAACCACGGCGTTGCTGCCTATCGGGCAGGGGTGCGGCGAACGATATGAGCGTCATGAACAACGTGTGCAGAGTTTCCGTGGCGCCGTCGGTTCTGGCGGGTGTAATCACCGCAATGACGCTCAAGGGACTCGAATATTCTGACTCAACAACTTTGGCCTGGGTGATCGCCGTCCAAGTTCTCATGGTCAGTGGTGAGGGCTTGTACGGCCTCTGGCGAGGCCGGTAGCTATCCAACCCGCGCGGCTGCGTTCCGGAAACGGGCCAGCCGCTGTCGGGCACAGACTGAGCGAGATTATTTTCGAAATCAGCGCTACGCGGCGACGTTCAACCAGCCGCCGTCGACCTGGTACGTGGATCCAGTGCAGTAGGAAGCCAACGGCGAACACAGGAATACAAAGAAATGCGCCAGTTCCGCAGGTGATGCGAACCGGCCAATCGGCGCGTTCTTCCGCGCAATCGCGTCCAGATATTCCTCAGGCGTTTGATTCGTTCCGGTGGTCAGTTTGCGCGCTGTGTTCTCCCAATCGGGCGTGAGAATGAGGCCAGGATTGATACAGTTCACGCGGATATTGTCCGGAATCAATTCGTTCGCGAGGCACTTGGAGAACATCATCAGCGCCGCCTTGGTGACGTTATAGATCGGCTCATATCCCAGCGGCTGCCGCGCGCATATGGAAGCGTTATTGAGGATCACTCCGCCGCCCCGATGCTTCATCATGGGCGCGATTCCCCGCGACAGCCTGACCGCAGCCATCACGTGCAGGTCCCAGTAGCGCTGCCATTCGGAATCGGGCGCCGAGAGGATCGTCTCGTTGCTCCCCGTTCCGGCGTTATTGATCAGGATGTCCGCCCCTCCCGCCGCGCGGACCGCATCAATCACGGCGGTGGTTCCGTCCAAGGACGATACGTCGGCCACCACGGCAGCCGCTCCAAGCGCTTCCGACCGTGCCCGCAGCCGCTCTTCACCGCGCGCGGCGAGGATCAGATTCACGCCCTCCGCCGCCAGCGCTTGCGCCACAGCATACCCGATTCCTTCGCTGCCGCCGGTGATCACGGCGGTGCGCCCGCGCAGTTGATAATCCATTAGCGGAATCCTTTGGCGCAGCGGAATCCGATGTTCGGGCTCCGCTCGGCGGGACGCGCCCAGCTCCGGTAGGAGCACACCAGGAACTTCGAAACGTCGAACCACGATCCGCCCCGGATCACACGATAGGAGCCAGCCGCAGGTCCGGGAGGATTCTGATCCGGCGCCTCGGAGTAGTAGTCGCGACCGTACCAGTCGGCGTTCCACTCCCAGACATTGCCCGCCATGTCGCACAGACCGAAGGCGTTCCTCGGCTTCGAACACACCGGGACCGGGCCATCCAATCCATCAAAGCGGGCGTCGGCGGCGCTGGGCTCCCGGTCGCCCCATGGATACTTGCGGCCATCGGCGAGTCCGCGGCTGGAGCGCTCCCACTCGGCTTCGGTTGGAAGACGCTTGCCGAGCGCGGCACAATAGGCAGTAGCGTCATGCCAGCTCACATCCGCCACTGGGTGTGAATCCTTCCCCGCGGGCGCTTTTCCCTGCGGCCACGACGGCGGCGCTTGACGGCCGCGTTTGGCCACGTACCGCGCGTAGGCGCCGATGGTCACCTCGGATTCATCCAGATAAAATGCGCCCAGGTAGATCTTGCGGACCGGCAGATCGTCCTTCAGAGGATTCGGATACCAGGCGAGTTTGGCATCCGGATTGTCATAAGTCCTGCCCCGGTCGAATTCCCCCGCGGGAATGAACACCATTCCCGGCTCGGCGGCCCAGAGCCCGGCGGCCACGAGAACCAACCAGATCATCCGTAGATGGTCTCGATCTCGCTTGTCGGAATGTAGCCGTTGGCGCCAAGCGGATCGACATAGACATACGCGCGGCCCGATGGCGTGTTGCGGACCTCTTTGGTCCAGTCGATCCCGAGCGCGGAGTACATCGTTGCGACCACGTTCTCAATACGCGGCTGCTCTTTGTGCTTCCACCCGGTCTCCTCACACTTGGCGCCATCTTTATCGGTGCGTCCAAGGATCCGGCCGCCCTGGACACCGGCGCCCGCGAACAGAGCGGGGAAGCAGGGATTGTAGTGATCACGCCCGTGCAAGTGATTCACCGCGCCCGGCGTGCGCCCAAATTCGCCCATCGCAACCACGAGCGTCTCATCGAGCAGCATCTTTCCCGGAGTGGCTTTCGACGGGGTCCGCGCCAGGTCCTCGATCAGGCTTGCGAAGGCCGGATCGAACTCTGAAATCAGCTTGTAGTGGTTGGACCCTGCCTTGTGGTCCCAGATCTTGGCGTGGTGATCCCAGCCCGGATGGCAGATGTGAATGTAGTGCGCTCCGCCGTCCTGCGCAAGGACGTTTCGCGCGAGCGCACAGGAAATTCCCACCGAGGTGTTGCCGTAGCGCTCGCGGTCCTCAGCGGTCACCTTGAACGCCTCAGGCCACCGCGAATCGGTGAGCAAGCGGTGCGCCGAGCTGCTGAAGTCCTCGTAGGAGTCCATCTCCTTACCGAGCTGTGCGATGCGCGGACGGTCGAGATCCCGAAGTCCGCGCAGCAGCCGCCAGCGCTCCTCGATCAACTCGACGGCCTTCTGGTCGAGCGCCATTCCCTTGAGCGACTGCTCGGGGTTCATGTCGAACACGGCCATGCGGGGCGGCAGGAATCCGGTCGACAGCGCGCCAGCCGCGCCCTTCTCGAGGTTGAACGACAGATAGGTGGGGAAGGTGTCGGCGGGACGGCGGCGCGAATCGAGCTCCGCCGCGACGACCGAGCCGACCGCGGGAATCTCGCGTGCGAAAGCCAGGTTCATCTGGCGTCCGGTCTGGACATAGTATTGTCCGCGGAAGTGGACCTGTTCGTGGCTCCTCAGCGACCGTAGAACGCAGACACGGTCCATGATCGACGCCGTGCGCGGAAACAGCGCGTACGGCAGGTGGATCCCCGTGGGAAGCTTGCGGACATCGAAGTCCTTCGGCGTCGACGGATTCTCCTTGAAGTCGAACCCGTCCACGTGGCTGATCGCGCCCGAGAACTCGTAGTAGATGACGTTGCGTGCATTGCCGCGCGGTGTGGCCTTCGCCCCAGTGGAAGCGCCGAGCTTCAGCGGCCAGACTCCATGGACCGCCGCGCCCGCTATTCCGAGGCCGCCGAATTCGAGCAGGTCACGCCGGGTGGGCGTTGATTCCGCGATAGTCTTAGGATTCCGCATGCTGCTCCTCAGTAGTTGTACAGGAACTCGGCCAGGTTGAGGAGCGCCCATTGCACGTTCTGCGCGCCCTCCTTGCGATTGGCTGCCAGTGCGCCCGCCGCCAGCTCCTTTTCCGGAGCGGACGGGAAGCGCGCGAGCGTGGCGAGGAACAACTCCTCGACCACCTTGCCGTTGTCGGGATAGCTGTCCAGCAGGCGCTGCACGCGGCTGTCCTTTTCCGCCAGCACCTTGTCGTTGACCACCGGCGAGCGCATCAGCAGCAGTGGCTGCAACGGCGAGGGTGACGGCGGCCGCGGCGGATTGCTCCGGTTGGACTGCCCGAACGCCGTCATGAAGCTCTTCAGTTCACCGCCCGAGGAAGGCAGGTTGGCCTGCATCGCCATGCCGACCGTACTCGATCCGTACTTGAACGACCCGGGACGCCCGGTGGCGGTCGCCAGCGCGTCGTGCAACTCCTCGGCGCCGAGCATGCGGACGAACTTGCGCGCAAAGTACGGGCTGTAGTTTTCCTTCCACTCGCCAGGGAAGCGCGCTGACAACTGATAGGCGCTCGAATTGCAAATCCGGCGGAACAGGTGGCGCAAGTGGTAGCCGTTCGAGCGGAAGTCCGCGGCCAGTTGGTCGAGCAGCTCGGGATGCGACGGTTGCACGGGCCAGCCCGCGGGCACCGTGCGCGGATCCTGCCGGGCCAAGTCGAACTCGTCATAAGGATCGACGATGCCGCGCCCCATCAGCCTCGCCCAGAACAGGTTGGCCGCGGCGCGCGCGAATTGAGGATGCGAGGTCAGCATCCGCCCCAACTCCTCGCGCGGCTCTTTTCCAGGCGCCGGCTTCTCTCCGGTGATTAGGAACGCGGGCTCGTTCGAGGCGCCGAAGCGCGGAGGCCGCAGCATGCTCGCGCCCTTCGGATCGTAACCCGGCGCCAGATCGTCGACGATGAAGTGTCCCATCTGTGCCTGGGTGTTTTCGACGTGCGGTATGTAGCGCGTCTTGCCGAGGAACGATGCGAACGCGAAGAAGTCGCGCCGCTTGCGTCCGGTGAGCCAGACGTTCACCTTCTCCAGGTGCGACCGCCCGTCGTGGCAAGAGATGCAGGAAAGATTGATCCCGAGGAACGCCTTGCCGTACAGGATCGCGATCTCGTCATGCGTGTCGAGCTGGTGGACCTTGGTCAAGTCCTCACCGTCGACCGGTTGCCCGGGCTTGCCCTCGACATGTTCGCGCACGATCACGTTCGACGCCGCGACGACCAGGTTGCTCTTGGCGGAAGAGGCGATCATGGACCGCACCATGTCGTCATAAGGACGGTCAGCGCGCAAGCTCTCCTTCAGCCAGTAGTGGAACAGCATGTATCCGCGGCCCATCTTGCCGTTGGCACGGAAGAAGTCCATGAAGAAGTAGGACCACTTCTCGACGAACGCTTCGCTCTCAGTGAGCTTGTTGATCAGCGCTTCGCGTTTGTTGGGCGAGGAATCGGCAAGGAAGGCACGGATGTCCTCCGGCGAGGGGATGCGTCCGGTCAGGTCCAGCCAGGCGCGCCGGCAAAACTCGGCGTCAGTGGCGAGCGGCGCGTGCGGCACCGCGTCACGCCGCATCTTGCCAAAGATGTGCGAGTCAATGAAATTGCGGTGCGGGACAGAGCCAGCCGTGCCAGCCGCCTTGGGCAGCGCGCGCGCCACGCGGTCGGTCAGCGCACCCGGATCCGGCTTGTTGTCCTTTTGAAGCAATGGCGCATGTGCGCCGGGAAACGTGTCGTCGGTTTGGACTGGAGCGGGGACTTGAGCACGAGCGGACAGGCACATCGCCAGTCCCAGGCTGACGGAGGAGAGCACGCGGGCCATGGATGGGAGTATATCGACTTTTTACGGTGTTTGCTTGATCCACTCCATCGCGATCCGGACGAACGGGGTTTCGGTCAATGGCTGGTCCTGCGGCTTCTGAACAATGCGCGCGTCCCATCCGGAGTTTCCTTCAAGAACCACGGGACCTTCCTGGGTTAGCGCAATGTCCCAACCCGCAAACACGATGCCTGGAACGGCCTCATGGGTCCGGATCGCGAGCGCGCGAATCTGCTCCCATCCGGGCAGCACGGTTCCGGTGAATGGAGCTTGCGTCTGGGGGTGGACAAGGTAGCCAGGGCAGTTGGGCCGGTAGGTCCGCGCCCGTCCTAACCGGCCAGATTCGAGATCCACCGGCGCGCCCGGACCGTGGGTGTCGATAATGGCGTCCCGCCAGCCGGTTTTGAAGGTCGCCGCGATCAGGTGAATCTTTCCGGCGGGATCCCGTCCGGTCACGGTGCGGACCGTGCACAGCGCTCCTGTAGTGAGCCTGGCTAAGGCGGGATGGACCTTGAGCAGGGGCTGGACCAGGTATGGCGTGGTCCGGCTGATGGACTCGAGGTGTCTGGCGAGGAGCGGCCACGGAAGTTTGGTTGCAGTTCCACGAAGCCAGTAGGCGGCGGCCCCGGCGAAGTCCCACGCCTCCGCCCCTTCACCGCGGAATCCGAACCGGGTCTTGACGAAGAGGCTGCACCCGGGGCCGAGTTCCGGATCGACTGGGGTTCTCCATTTGGCAGTCCCGCCCGACAGTTCGGCGAGGATGGGGGCGGTGGGAATGCCGTGGGTCCGGCACCGTTCCTCGAACAAGAGCTTGTCCTGGATCACGGTGTCGCCGGGCGAGAGGCACTGGTTCAGGCTGGCAATTTCCGAAGCGTGAAGAAAGCGCCCCGCAAGGTGCGCCCGGCCCGGCTTGTACAAGGCGTAGTGATAGTAGTCGTCGGGTGGGACAAAGCGCGAGAAGGCGAGCCAAAGCTGGGCGGCGAACTGCCGCCACGGTGGAACAGCGGCGGCCAAGCGGACTTCATCGCCGAACCGCCGCGTGTTCTGTATCGCGTTGAGGACGGCCAGCACCGGCCAAGCGGCCCAGAAGCCCGACTGAATCACCGTCCGCGCGATTGGGGAAAAACGCCCGAACTGGCCGCGGCTGGCGAGCCATCGCAAGGTCCGCACCTGGGGATCGGGATCGAGGCCTGGCCATGGAATATAGGGCACCGGGTCACGCTGTTCGCGAATGCGCTTCCAGATGCGGCGGACGATGGCCATCGATCCTTCAGGGTACGATTTAGGGCCGCGTGAGTTTCCGCCTCCGCCTTGTGCGTACGCTTCCATCCCGCTCTGCAATGGAGCAAAGATCGCCTTCGCTTGTTCCTTCTGGCTCTCGGTGAGCCCGAAGTAAGCCGCTTCCCCTATATCCCCCATTCCGACAAAGATCTTACCGTCTTGGGGAAGGTCCGCGGCGATGCGACCGGCATGCACCCGCTATGATAGAGGGTTCCCGCCGGAATGAAGAGAATCTCGTATAAAGACGCCGGAGTCAGCATTGATGAAGCCGGCCGCGCCGTCAGCCGCATCAAGGACCTCGCATCCCGCACGTTCAACCGCAACGTCCTGACCGGAATCGGCAGCTTTGGCGCCGCCTACGAGATCCGGGGGTGGAAGCGTCCCGTGCTCATCAGCTCGGCTGACGGCGTCGGTACCAAGCTCAAGGTGGCGTTCCTCACCGGAATCCACAACACGATCGGCGAGGACCTGGTGAATCACTGCGTCAACGACATCATGGTGCAGGGCGCCGATCCGCTGTTCTTCCTGGACTACTTCGCGACAGGCAGGCTCTCCGCCAAGGTCACCGCACAGGTGATCGAAGGGATCTCGCGCG
>VFZX01000191.1 GCA_016871015.1 Acidobacteriota bacterium
GCCGCGCCGACGCCTTTGCCCTGTTGTGGACGGCTTCGATCGCGGCGCAGGAACATAAAGTGGACTGGCTGCCTCGCTGGCTCTCGGTGGGCGCCGAACAGCGAACGCGCTATGAGTCCATCGATCGCCGCTACAACGGATTCGACGGCGGCGATCAGCAGTTGGCAGTGCGCAACCGGTTCCAGGCGGATGTGAGCGCCCCGAAATTTGCCGCCCGGCTTGAGCTGCAGCACTCGCCTGCATACCTGCACGATTCCGGTTCGCTCGTCACTCCTTCGCATATCGGAGGCGGCCTGTTGCAGCAGGCCAACCTCGCCTTCCAGCCGATCCCATCGCTATCCCTCGAAGCCGGGCGGTTCAGCGAGGACTTCGGCAGCCGCCGCCTCATCGCCCGCAACATATTCCGGAACTCGACCAACGCCTTCGATGGAGCGCTCATCCGGTGGAAGCCAAGCCGGTGGTCCGTGCAAACGATGGTGTTCCGTCCCGCGGTCTACACGGGAACCTACAGCGATCCCCTCCGCGTGGATGGCCGTTTCGCGGCCGCATTCGCCGACCGCACCTATGCGGGAGACTCCCAAGCCGGCGGCTACGTGATCCGCTACAGCGACTCGCCCCGATCCCCGGCAGCCCTCGACCGCCGCCTGTGGACCACTGGCTTCCGCCTGTTCCGCCCGCCTCTGGAGAGACAGGCGCGCACCGATTACGACTTCGAGACCGCGCTGCAGAAGGGCAGCGCCGAAGGCGAGCGCCGTACGGAGTCGATGCTCCATGCATCGGCCGACCACACGTTTGCTTACGCGCAATGGCCGCGTCTTGCGATCTCCTACCAGCAGGCGTCGGGCGCCTTCGACACGCTGTTCGGTGCGCGGCGCTTCGAGTACGGACCCACCGGCATCTACGGCCTGTTCGCCCGCTCGAACATTCGCAGCCTGAGCCAGGTGTTCGGCGCGGCCCCCACCAAGCGGACCGAGTTCCAGCTTTCACACCGCTGGATGTGGCTCGCTTCAGCAACGCGCGGGTGGGCCGCTTCCGTGCTCGCCGATCCCACCGGAAGCGCCGGCACCTCTCTCGGCCGGCAATGGGAGGCCCGGGCGCGCTACTATCCCAAGCCTTCGGTGATGCTCGAAGCCGGACACGTGGCCTTCCACGAAGGGAGCTTTATCGAGCGCGTTCTGAAACGCCCGGCCGGACTCGCTTCCTACTTCTGGTTCGGAATCGAGATCCAGGCGAGGTTCTACTCAGCCACCAGGTAGTCGTAGTAGGCGGCGAGGAGAATCGCTGCCGAGTTCCGGTCCGGCGGGATGTAGTCGGCGAACAAACGGTAGTGCCCAAGGCGCGACTCGAGTCCGCTCCAGAACTGCCTCCAGTCGAGCGATTCCCCAGCCCCTAGCAGCGCGGCATTGAGCGACTTGAGCACCGGGTCGTTGATCTCCTTGGTGCCAATGCTGCGCGTGGCGATGATTTGTGCCGACCGCGCCGACGCCATCACTGCGTCAATCTTGTCCGTGCCGCGGCAGCTTCCCAGATAGACGAACCGTGCGGATGCGTTCAGCGCGGAGATCGTGCGGTCGACGTGATAGGCATGGCCCCGGTGGACCACCATCGATGGACTGATGCCGCGCTCCGCCATCAGCTTCGACAGATCCTGAATCCGGCTGTCGGCCTCGCCGTTCAGCGCGATCACCGGCACGTTGGCATAGATCTCGATGCGCCGCGGCGCGCCACTCCGGCTGGCCACGTGGACCCAAGTTCCGTTTTGCTCCCAGGTCCACTCGGGATCGCCCTGATATGCGGAACGGAACTGCTCGAACGAGTCCACGCCGTCCTCGTCGTTGTAGAAGAACATACGCTGAAAGGCGGTCCCATCGCGGAACAGAGGCTGGACCGCAAGCTCACGAGGCTCGCGGAAATGCGCCCGGAATGGCTCCGCTGCTTTCCGCAAGGGATCCCCGTCCGCAAGCTTGGGACTGAGGCGCGCCGCCAGCAGACCATAGAGTCCGCGCGCGGACGGCCCCGCCGCCTGCCGCAGCTCAGATTCGAGCGCATCACGCAGCACCTTCACGCGCGCGGGTCCGCGCACCGCGTCGACGATGGCCGCCGCGTGGACCGTCTCTTCCAGCGGCTTTTCCGCGGTATGGACTCCGCGCATCGAGGCCGTGAGAATCTGCTCGCCTGCGAGATCGAGAAACGCGTCCAGCCGGTTCCGGACGATCGCCGTGGTGAGGAAGCGGCGCAGATGCAGGTCCCACACCGGACCCTGGGCGGCGCGCAGCTTCGGCGCCAGGAACTTGTCAAAGATCGCGCTGAACTGCTCCTCATCCTCCTCGCCGCGGCCATAGGAGAGCAGCAGGTACAACTCGCGCGCCGGGAGCCGTGCCAGATCCACGGAGTTGTCTCCCCAGCGGAACAGGACTTGCGCAAGCGTCTCCATCACGCGGTCGAGCAGTTGCGCATCCTCGCCCGTGGCGGGAATGCGGAGCCCAGCGAGCAACGCGAAATAGGAGCCCGCGTTCGAAGCGGCCTGATGCACACGGTCGAAGCTCAACTGCCCGCGCACGATCCAGCGCGCACACGCCGCAATCCGCTGTTTGCGGAGCGGATCGAGCCCTTGGCGCGATGTGAGTCCAGCGAGAAAGCGGATCTCCGGGTCGGACGTGAGCGAAGCGGCTGCGGCGCGCACATTGGCCGCCGTCTGTGAATTGCCCATGGCCACCAACGCAGCCTCATCCGGCGCGCCCCGCGCGGCTTCGCGCCAGATCTCCATTCCGTAAGCGAGCTCGCGCAACGTCTCGACCTCGCGCACGGCGACGCTGGGGGTGCGGCGGACCACTGCCGTGAGCAGCCTGCGTCCCAGCGCCGGATCCAGGCCGCGAGCCATCCGCACGGCGGCGAAGAAGCCCGTCTCGGCGGTCCAGGCGCGGTTGGCCAAGGCCGGATACGCAGCCGCGGCGGCCTTGGGATCGGATTCCGCCGCCGATAGGAAAGCCGCGCGCAACACCCGCTCGCGCTGTTCTTCGCGGCGCAGCAAAGGCGCGCATTGGAGCGCGGCGGCTGGCGAATCGAAACTCAGTTTTTCAAGCGCGCGGAACAGCTCGAACTGCGGGGCTTGGGGACAGGCGAGTTCAGCAGGAGGCATTTATCGTCCGGTGCGCCCCGGAATGTGCCACACGGCTTCCAGCCGTCCTTCGCGCAACACGCACATCTCGTCGTGGAGGCAGACCGTGCTGTCGGTGTAGCCGGGAATGAACTCGACGGTGTCGCCCACGCGAGGTGTTTCGCTCGGCTGTTCGAGCTCGATGTTGCCATGTTCGGCCGAGAGCACCAGGCTCTTCACCGCAGGCAGGTCCATCGCCCGCGGCAGCCCGTGCTTGTCGCTCAGCGTCTTGAATCCGCCGTCGACGATGATCCGTGTGGGCGAAGGCCGGCTCGCGACCCGCGTCAGCACGGTCAGCGCGAATTCGTGATCGAGCCCCCACCGCTGGTAGCTCAGATCGGAAAAAACCGCGCCACCCGCCTGGACCTCGGTGATGCCATCGGCCACCGTGATCGCGTCGAGGAACGTACCGCTGCCCGCGGCGCTGACAATGTCCACGCGGATCCCGGCGGAACGGCACTGCGCCACGGTATCGAGCAGCCGCGCGAGACTCTCGCGGATCCGCGCCGTCTTTTCGCCGCCCTGGGAGGACAGCACGTGCCCCTCCCATCCCATCAGCCCTGCGAGCCGGACCCCGGCGAGACCGGACGCCATCGCCGCCAGATCCACCGCGGGCTGTCCTGGCTCGATCCCGCAGCGGTTCATCCCGACGTTGACCTCGATGATCACCGGGATGGTGACGCCCTCAGACTCCGCCGCGCTTGCGATCTGCCGCAAGTGCACGGGGCTGTCGGTCGCCGCCATCACACCGGACCGGCCGGCCAACCGTGCGAGCCGCGCCAGCTTCCGCCCGCCCACCGTCTGGTTGGCCAGTAGTACCGATGGGACTCCGGCGTCCACCACCGCTTCGGCTTCATAAACCGTGGCGCAGGTGACCCCAATGGCTCCTGCTTCGACCGCGAGTTTGGCCAGTTGCGGAGCCTTCTGTCCTTTCATATGCGGCCGCCACGCGATGCCCCTTGGCTTGAGCGCGGCGAGTATGCGCGCGGCGTTCCGGTGGTAGGCTTCCAGGTCGAGACACAGGGCGGGAGTCTCCAGGTCTTGTTTGAGCAGCCCAGTGGCTGCGGAGTTGGCGGACATTGGGTTCGGTGATTAGGCTAAACTGGCTAATTCCTCATTATTTCAAATGCACACCCGTCGATTGTGCGCCCTGCTTCTGGGAGCCTGGCTCGCCGGAATGATTTTCATGACCTGGGTTGCTACCCACAACCTGCAGGGCGTGGACTCGCTGCTCAACAGTTCAAACGTTCAGGCTCAGAGGCATTTTCGCGACCTTGGCCAGGACAAGGCGCGGGTCTTGATGCGGTTTCAGGCTGCCGAGCTGAACCGCTACTACTTCGGAGCGTGGGAGAGAGCCCAGATCCTTCTCGGGATCATCCTCGGGATCACGCTGTTGTTCGCCACCAACGGCAACCGCCTGATGATGACGCTGGCGATGGGGATGCTCGCAATCGCGATCATCCAGCGGCTCACTGTCACGCCCTCGGTGACAGAGATCGGACGGGGCCTCGACTTTGCCGCCGACGGCCAGATGCAGCTCAAGCGGCAGGCGTTCTGGAACTACCACAACTTCTATTCCGCTCTGGAGCTGTTAAAGCTCGGACTGGGTGTGGGTCTGTCGGTGCGGCTGCTGCTGGCCGGCAGCTCAGGCCGCCGCGTCCGGCGCGCCAAGAAGCTCGACACTGTCGATGACGCCAATAACGGCCATGTCGATGGGTGATTCGGGACGGCCCACCGACGTCATCGCGCTGTAGCCTTCGGTCACCAGCAGCACCCGGTCGCCGATGCCCGCGTCTACCGCATCAAGCGCCACCACCGCGTCGCCGCGATCGGATCCATCCAGGTTCAACGGCTGCACAACCAGGATCTTGCGTCCCTCGTGGCTCGCGTGCTTCTGGGTAGCGGCGATGTCTCCGATCACGCGCGCGATCAGCATGGCCGTTCCACGTGCAGTTCGTCGACGATTGCCACCACCGTGGCGTCGGTGGGAACCTCGGCGGGCAGGAACGGAAAGCTCGACTCCTTGCCGCGGCAGTAGTAGATCAACTCGCCCGCGCCCGCGCCGGTAGCATCGGTGCAGATGAGCGTCTTGCCGGTGTTGGCAAGTTCCGGTGTCAGGGGCTGGATGATCAACAGGCGCTGGCCTTCGAGAGTCCGGTTCTTGGCCGTCGCCCAGACACGCCCGATCACGCGGCCGAGCGTCATCGCGGCTTGTCCAGGCTCACGCTATCGACGATGCCGATGATGCTCGAATCGACCGGCGTGTCCTTGCAGCCGTCGGCCATGCGCGCCGAGCTTCCGGACACCAGGATCACCAGTTCGCGGTTGCCGGCGCTGACCGTGTCCACGGCGATCAGGTAGTTGCCCTCGGGCTTGCCCTCCGGATTCACCGGCTGGACGATCAGCAGCTTCCTGCCTTCCAGGCGTGGATCCTTGCGGGTGGCGACCACATTGCCCACGACGCGGGCGAGAATCATGGCGCTCTACTTGTTGTTCCCGGTCTGGACCTTGCCGATCGGCAGCACATCCTCCAGACTCGGATGAGGACGGGGAATGACGTGCACGGCCACCAGTTCGCCCACCCGGCGGGCGGCGGCGGCTCCGGCGTCGGTCGCCGCACGGACGGCGGCGACGTCCCCCCGCACCAGCGCGGTGACGTATCCGGACCCGATCTTCTCCCAGCCCACCATGTTGACCTTGGCGGCCTTTACCATCGCATCGGCGGCCTCGATCATGGCCACCAGTCCGCGCGTCTCGATCATTCCTAGAGCTTCACCCATTCAGCCTCCAAAGTTAATCTTCCAGCTTACGATATTCCACGGGCCCGCAGCGCTTCATCCACGAGCCCAATGAGCTCGTCGCGGGTCACCATGAACTTCTCCTGGCCTCCCGGCATGTCCTCAAGCGCCGCCGGACATCCAGGCTCTCCCGCGACCTTCGCCTTTACGCCGTATCGCGTGCGCGAATCGAGCAGCTTGTCCACCTCGGCGCGCGGCAGGACGGTGGCCCCGCCGAGAAGTTCGGCCACCAGGGCGATGCGCGCGAAGTGTTCCACAGTTTCCATCTTGAAGAACGCCTTCCACACATCGTCGGAATAGCAGACCGATCCGTGATTGGCGAGCATGATGGCGTCGTACTTGGGGATCAGCGGCAGCATCGGATCGGTGAGCGCGGGCGTGCCGGGAAGTCCGTAAGCAGCCAGCGGCACGCAACCCAGCGTGATCACCACTTCCGGTAGCAGCGCCTGGTTCAACTGGCGGCCGGCGGATGCGAATCCGGTGGACACGGGTGGATGCGCGTGAACCACGGCGCGGACATCCGGCCGGAGACCATAGATGGTGAGGTGCATCATGATCTCCGAGGTGCGTTCCTTGCGCCCTTCGAGCTTGTTGCCCTGAAGGTCGCAGATGATGAGGCCGTCGGCGTGCATCATTCCCTTGCTGACGCCGGTTGGAGTACACAGGACGCGCTCGGCGTCGAGCCGGATCGAGATGTTGCCGTCGTTGGCGGCCACCCAGCCTTTCTGGTAGACCAGTTGTCCGATCCGGATGATGTCGTCGCGAAGCTCGCGTTCAGTTTTCTGCATGCGGGAGAACAGGCACGGCCTTCACGGCCATACCATCGAGACTACCATGGAACTGATGCGGTAGCCGCCGTCTAACGGCCGGCGCTGAACAGCGTGTGTTGCGTGATGCTGATCCCGTACTCAGGAAGCGACAACACCGGCACGGGCCTCAGTTCACCATCAAAAGTGTAGAACTGCTTGTGATCCGGGTCGATCAGCCAAACGTGTTTGACTCCCCATGACTTGTATTCCTGAAACTTGTCGATCAATTTCGACATGGAGTCGTCAGGGGAGAGGATCTCGACGGCAATCACTGGAGGGCCGGACGGAGGGCGGCCCTTCGGCTCCTCGCCTGCAAAGACGCAGAAATCAATAACGCGGTGCCGGCCGCTGATTTTCACCCGGAGTTCAGTGCCCTTCCACAGGCTGACACCGCTGTGCCGCCTGGGGATGAGGCTGGCCAGATCGGATTGAGTCTTCGAATGTGGCCAGTCCGGCATGGATCGCTCCACCACCTCCCCGTCGATCCACTCGGGCTCGTGCTCGTACTGTGTTGCCAGGTATTCCTGCTCGGAAATTACCATGCTCCCGAGCCTATCATGACGTCCTCCAAAGAAAAAAGGCGGAGCCGAAGCTCCGCCCTCCCGCGAAAGTCGATTCCTAGATGTCGTAGTAGAGGCTGAACTCGTAGGGGTGGGGCCGGAGCCGCACCGCATCCGCTTCGTTCTTCCGCTTGTACGAAATGTAAGTCTCGATGAACTCTTCCGTGAACACGTCACCCTTGAGCATGAAGTCGTGGTCCTCTTCCAGGCACCCGAGCGCTTCTTCAAGCGAACCGGGCATGGAGGGCACCGCCTTCATCTCTTCCGGCGACAGATCGTAAATGTCCTTGTCGAGCGAGTCGCCCGGATCGATCTTGTTCAGCACGCCGTCGAGTCCGGCCATCAGCATCGCCGCGAAGGCGAGGTACGGATTGGCGGACGGATCGGGCGGACGGAACTCGACGCGCTTGGCCTTGGGGCTCGCCGAGTACATCGGGATGCGGCAGGCGGCCGAGCGGTTCCGGCGCGAATAAGCGAGGTTGACCGGGGCTTCGTAGCCGGGAACCAGGCGCTTGTAGCTGTTGGTGGTGGGAGCGATGATGCCCGCGAGCGCACGGGCGTGCTTGAGGAGTCCGCCGATGTAGTGCAGCGCCATCTGGCTCAGGCCCGCGTAGCCGTCGCCAGCGAACAGGGGCTGGCCGCCCTTCCAGATCGACTGGTGGCAGTGCATGCCGCTGCCGTTGTCGGCGTACAGGGGCTTGGGCATGAAGGTGACGCTCTTGCCGTACTGATACGCGACGTTCTTGATCACGTACTTGTAGAGCATCATGTTGTCGGCCGACTTCACCAGCGTGTTGAAGCGCTGGTCGATTTCGCACTGGCCGGCCGTGGCGACTTCGTGGTGATGGCACTCGATGTCCAGGCCGCAGGCGATCATGGTCTCAACCATCTCGGCGCGCAGGTCCTGGTAGTGGTCCATTGGAGGCACCGGGAAGTAGCCTTCCTTATAACGCGGACGGTAGCCGAGGTTGTTCTCGCGGCGGCCGGAGTTCCAGCGGCCCTCTTCGGCGTCGATGAAGTAGAAAGCTTCGTTCTGCTTGGAGTCGAACGAGATGTTGTCGAAGATGAAGAACTCGGCTTCGGCGCCGAAGAAGCAGGTGTCGCCAACGCCGGTGGTGGCGAGGTACTTCTCCGCCTTCTGGGCGATGTAGCGCGGATCGCGGTCGTAGCGCTGGCGGGTGATGGGATCGATCACGTTGCCGATCATGGTCAGCGTGGTGACGTCGAAGAAGGGATCGATCATCGCGGTGGTGGCGTCGGGGAGCAGCACCATGTCGCTCTCGTTGATCGCGGCCCAACCGCGGATGCTCGATCCGTCGAAGCCGAAACCTTCCTCGAAGGTGTCCTCTTTCAACTCAGTGATCGGGTATGAGACATGTTGCCACAGGCCTGGCACGTCGGCGAACCGCATGTCGAGCTGCTTGGCGCCTTTCTCTTTTGCTAAGGCGAGTACGTCTTTAGGGGTCATCTATTCTCCATGGATAGGGATTCCGTGCACGTGCGGCCGGTGGGACTGCTTTTGCAGGATCGTGAATTCAGTGTCAGGATAAAAGATTGTGGGGGACGGGGTCCAATCGAAAAAAGTTATGGAGCAGATCAAGCTCGACTGGGGGCAGAGAAGAATCCGCACCGTCACTCAGCTCACCGCTGAGATCCGGGAACTGCTCAATGGCTCGTTTGGCGATGTTTGGGTCGCGGGCGAGATCTCGCAGGTTAAACCAGCTCCGAGTGGACACATTTATTTTACGCTAAAGGACGGCGGGGCTCAGATCCGGTGCGCCTGTTTCCGGTCGAGCGTGCGATTTTTGCGGTTCAAGCCGCAGGAGGGGATGGCCGCGGTCGCGCGGGGCAGGGTTGATGTCTACGACGCGCGGGGTGAGTACCAGCTTCTCGTTGAGGCGCTGGAGCCGCGTGGGTTCGGAGCTCTGCAGCTCGCTTTCGAGCAGCTCAAGAAGCAGCTTGAGCAGGAAGGGCTGTTCGCGGCGGAGCGGAAGCGCCCGCTGCCCAAGCACCCGCGACGTATCGGGATCGTGACGTCGCCCGCCGGAGCCGTCATCCGCGACATGATCGAGATCCTGACGCGCCGCTATCCGGGGATCCACATCCGGCTCTATCCGGCGCTCGTGCAGGGAGCGGGGTCGGTGGAGGCGGTGGTGGAAGGCATCACCTACTTCAGCCGGTCCGGATGGGCGGACGTGGTGATTGCGGGGCGCGGCGGTGGATCGCTTGAGGACCTGTGGACCTTCAATGAAGAAGCGGTGGCCCGCGCGATCGCGGCGTGTCCGGTGCCGGTGATCAGCGCCGTAGGCCACGAGACCGACTTCACGATCGCGGACATGGTTGCCGACCTGCGGGCGCCGACTCCCTCAGCCGCGGCGGAGCTAGCCGTGCCGTTGCGGCCGGATCTGGAGGACCGGATCGCAGCCGCCGAGCGGCGGCTCGGGCGTGGGCTGGCCTTCACGATTTCCGCGGCGCGGACGCGGGTCCACCGGCTGGGAGTGGACCGGGCGACGGCTCTCGTTCACCGCAGGCTCGGGAGGCTCGGCCAGCGGGTGGACGAGTTGGCGGCGCGGTTGCAGCGGCAGGATCCGAGGGTCCGCATGGCGGTCAACCGGCGGCGGCTTGACGCGGCGGAGGCGGCGCTGGCAAAGCTGGCCGGGGGGGCGTTGGCTGCGGCGGGACGGCGGGTGGAGCGGCTGGAGGCGGCGCTCGGGAGCCTGAGTCCGCTGCGGGTGCTCGACCGGGGCTATGCGATTGTCCAGGATCCGGCGGGGCACGTGATCAGTTCCGTGGAGTCTGCCGCGGACGAGGTGGTGATCCGGCTCCGGGATGGGAAGCTGGGTGCGCGGGTTACCGGCCGGCTGACTTGACGCAGCGCACGCCGATGTTGGGGCTGCGTTCGAGGGGCCGGGCCCAATGGCGGTGGGCCGAGGTCAGATATTTGGGCAGGTCGGACCAGGATCCTCCACGGATCACTTTGTACTGGCCCTGGGCGGGACCCTTCGGGTTGTCCTCCGGAGCGGACTGATAATAGTCGCGCCCGTACCAGTCGGAGACCCACTCCCAGACGCCGCCAGCCATGTCATACAGCCCGAACGGGTTGGGCGGGAATTTTCCGGTCTCGCATGGGCCGGCAAGCGTGTCGTAACAGGCGTCCTGCTTGGCCGGGTTGCGTTCGCCCCAGTAATACTTGGCGCCTTCCTTGTTGCCACGGTAGGCGCGCTCCCACTCGGCCTCTGTTGGGAGGCGCTTGCCGCCATCCCAGGCGCAGAACGCCGAGGCATCGTACCAGTCGACCGCGGCCACGGGCTGTTTGGCCTTGGCCGCGGGCATCACGCCCTTCGGCCAATTGTAGGGAGCCCGGTGGCGTGCCGCCTTGACGAACGCGGCGTAGCGCTCATTGGTGGTCTCGTTTTCGTCGAAATAGACCGGACCGATGACCACCTTCTTCACCGGGCGGTCGTCCGTGAGCAACTCCGGCCACCACTTAAGCCCGTCGTCGGGGAGCTTGTGGGTCCGGCCACGCTGGAACTCACCGCCGGGAACCAAGACCATGCCGGGCGGAGCGGCGGCCAAAACCAGCCCAGTGAGGAGGTTAGCCGTAAATCGAAGTAATGTCATCGATCGGAATGAATCCGTGCGGCCCGAGCGGATCCACATAAGGGAACGCCCGGCCCGAAGGAGTATTTTTGATCTCCCTGGACCAATCGATTCCGAGCGCGGAGAACATGGTCGCCGCGATGTTTTCGATGCGCGGCTGCTCCTTGCGGTTCCAGCCGGGGTCGAGGCACTTGGCGCCGTCCTTGTCGGTGGCACCGTGGATCGAGCCGGCCTTGACGCCAGCGCCAGCAAACAGCGCCGGGAAGCACTTGTTGTAGTGGTCGCGCCCCGCCATGTTGTTCAAGTCGAACGGCGTGCGCCCGAACTCGCTCATCACGACAACGAGCGTCTCGTCGAGGAGAGTCTTGGACGGGTCGGTTTTCGACGGCGTGGCCGCGAGGTCCTCAATGAAGCTTGCCAAGGCCGGATCGAACTCGTCGCACAGCGTGTAGTGATTGGAAGCGGCCTTCTTGTCCCAGATCTGGACGTGGTGGTCCCAGCCGGGGTGGCAGATGTGGATATAGTGGGTTCCGGCGTCCTGGGCGAGGACGTTCCGCGCCAGGATGCAGGAGGTGGCTACGGGACCGGCGCCGTAGCGCTCGCGGTCCTGCGGAGAAATCTGGAAGGCGGCGGGCCAGCGGGAGTCCGAGAGCAGCTTGTGGGCAGTGTCGTAGAAGTCGGTGTAGCCGGACATCTCCCGGCCAAGCTTCGCGACCTTGTCCTTCTCGGAGTCGCGCAACGCCTTGAGCAGGCGCCAGCGTTCTTCAAGCAGGGCCACCGCTTTGTCGGAGAGCGACATACCTTTGGTAGCCGAGTCCGGGTTGATGTCGACGACGGAGTAGCGCGGATGCAGGAAACCCGTGGACAGCGCGCCCGGGAACGCCTTGTCGAGGTTGAACGACATGTAGCTCGGGAAGGTGTCTTGGGGACGGCGGCGCTTTTCGAGCTCGTAGGCCATCACCGAGCCCAGCGCCGGAATTTCGCGGGCGAAAGCCAGGTTCAACTGGCGTCCCGTCTGAACGTAGTACTGGCCCCGGAAGTGGACCTCCTCATGGCTCAGCATCGACCGGATGATCGCGAACTTGCCGATCTGCTTTTCGAGCCGTGGGAACAGCCGGTGGGACAGATACAGGTTGTCCCTGACCTTGCGGATGTCGAGGTCCTTCGGCATCCCGGCGCTTTCCTTGAAGTCGAACGATTCGATGTGGCTGATCGCGCCCGATACCTCGTAGTAGACGACGTTCCGCGCGTTGCCCCGCGGATTCGCCTTCAACCCATAGGTGTTCGCCGCCAGCCTCGGAACCGCACCGCCAGCGGCGGCTAGCGCCAGTCCCGCACCGCCGAACCGGAGCATGTCGCGGCGGGTTTGTCCAAGCTCACCGACTGTTCTCATGGCTTCGATCCTCTAGTAGTTGAAGAAGAATTCGGTCAGGTTGATCAGCGCCCATTGCAGGTTCTGCGCGCCGTCCACACGGTTGTGCGCGAGGGCATTCATCGCGATCTGGCGTTCCTGGCCAGAGGGATTCCGGGCAAGCGTCCCCAGGAACATCTCGTCGACCACCTTGCCGTCCTCTTTATAGGAATCAAGCAGGCGTTGGACCCGGCTGTCCTTCTGGGCCAGCACACGGTCGTTCACCACCGGCGACTGCATCAGCAGGAGCGGCTGGAGAGGGGAGCCCTGCAGGGGCTTCGGCGGATTGTTCCGGTTGGACTGTCCGAAGGTCTGCATGAAGTACTTGATGTCGCCGCCGCCCGAGGGACCGCTCAACTGCATCGCCATGCTCATGGGCAGGTCGCCGAGCTTGAAGCTGCCGGGACGCCCGGTGGCCAGGGTGATTGCGTCGTGGAGTTCTTCGGCAGTCAGCATCCGAACGAACTTGCGCGCGAAGTACTTCGAATAGCTGTCCTTCCACTCGCCGTCAAACCGTGCGGAGAGCTGGTAAGTGTTCGACTTGCAAATGGTTGCGAACAGCGGCTTCAGTCTGTAGCCGTTCTTCTTGAAGTCGGCGCCGAGATCGCGGAGCAGCTCCGGATGGGAGGGTTGAAGCTCCCATCCTTTGGGGAGATTGTCCGGGTCCTGGCGAGCCAGATCGAACTCGTCGAACGGCTCCACAATCCCCTGTCCCATCAACTGCTTCCAGAACATGTTGGCGGTGGCCTTGGCGAATTGATCGTGGCCGGTGACCATGCGGCCGAGCTCGACGCGGGGTTCGATTCCCGGGCGCGGCTTCTCACCCGTCAGCAGGAAAGCCGGATTTGCGCCCGGTCCGCCGAACCGGGGAACCCGGATCATGCTCTTGCCCTTGGTGTCGTAGCCGGTCGCGCCGTCGTCAATCAGGAACTCGCCGGATTGAGGCTTGCCGTACTCCCAATACATTAAGTAGCGGTTGCGGCCCATGAACGACGACATCGAGAAAAACTCCGACCGCTTGCGCTGGCTGAGCCAGACATTGACCTTCTCGAGGTGCCCCTTGCCGTCGTGGCAGGAAATGCAGGAGGTGTTGATGCCGAGGAACACCTTGGCGTAGAGCACGCCGATTTCGTCGTGGGTGTCGAGCTGGTGGACCATGTCGAGGTCCTTGCCGTCGTCCGGTTGCGGCTTGCCCTGGACGTGCTCGCGGGCGATCACGCTGGATGCGGCGACCACGTGATTGGATTTGGCCGAGGAAGCGATGATGTCCTGCGCCACCTCGTTGTACGGCCGGTCGACGCGCAGGTTTTCCTTCATCCAGTAGTGGAACAGGTTCTGGCCACGGCCCATTTTTCCGTTGGCCCGGAAGGTGTCCATGAAGAAGTAGGCCCACTTTTCGACGAAGGCTTCGCTGTCCAGGAGCCGGTCGACCGCCTTGTCGCGCTTGGCCGGGTCAGGATCAGCGGCGAACTCCTTCAACTCTTGGGCCGATGGGATCCGCCCCGTGAGGTCGAGCGTGACGCGGCGGAGGAACTCGGCGTCGCCTGACAGGGCCGCGTGCGGAATCCGGTTCCGCTGCATGGCGCCGAAGATGTGCGTATCGACGAAGTTACGGGGCTTGAACTGGAACTTCCCGGGATCGGCGGCGGGGAGGGCACGTGCCACCCGGTTGGTCAGGTCGGCGGCGGTCTGCGGCTTTGGGGCCAGCAAGCTGCCGTGAATTTCAGCGAACTTCTCGGGCGAGAGGTTCTCTTCGCGAGGCTTTTGCGGAGCCTTATCGGCCGCGAGCAATGCGGCGGTACAGACTAGAGGTATGGTGAGCCGAACCATCCAACCCTCCCGGTATTTTTAGCGCTAAGTCCGGGTGCGTACAACGCACGCCGATTGCCACCAGTATGGGGCATCAATGGGATGGCGGTCAAACCCCACCTCGGGGTGGTGCTGTCTGTTGCCCGGGGGAGCGACTACTTCCAGGCGGAAGCCGCGAGTCCGGTAATCATGACGGATTTGTCGAACGTTTGGGGCGGGCGGTCCCGGTTGATCAGCATCTTATAGACCGGAAACGCGAGCCTGGCGAGGATGCCTTCCCACCGGGGCCCGACCGGCCGCCGGCGGACCCACAGCCCGAGCATGGTGGCAAGAGACGCGTCCCAACCTCCTGTCGCACGGAGTTCAGTACGCGAAAATCGAGCGTTGGTGAGCATCCGCTCGAGTGAGAAGGGTGTGTAGCGGAAGTGATCGTATGGGATGTCGTGCAACGGCCAAAGATAGGGCACGGTCATGAAAAAAAATCCGCCCGGCCGGAGCACGCGGCAGATCTCGTTCAGCAGAGATTGAGGATCAGGGGAGTGTTCGAGAACCTCAGTCGCCACGGCTGTATCGAATAGACCGTCATCGAGGGGAATTCTTCCGCCATCCCAGGACACGTCCGGCTGGGTGGCGTACTGCGGCGAGGGGATGTCGAGTCCGGTGTAGCGGGTCACGCGGCTCCGATGATTGGTTAACAGCGGCTTGTAGGGGCTGCGCCCGCAGCCGACGTCCAGCAGGGATCCGTGCATGTGCGGCAGCGCAGCCTTGAGTTCGCGAACGATGGAGGCACGGATGTGATAGGTGTCGACGCTCCAGCGGTTCAACTCCGGGTTCGTGTAGTCCATCGTGGCGGTCCTCTAATCTAGCACGGCGAGTCCAGTTCGTTGTCGCGGATGAAGGTGGCCGCGTGGCAAAATCAATGGATACCGCTGATGAGACTTTCGGGAAAACTGATCGTGATTACGGGTGCTGGCTCGGGAATCGGAGAAGCGTCGGCGCGGCTATGCGCGAGCCAGGGCGCCACGGTGGTGGGCGTGGACCTGGCGGCGTCGCCGGTGTGCGCGGAGAGCCGGATCGCGGACGTCTCCGATGAAAGCCAGGTAATTGAGGCGCTGGCCGGGTTTCCGCGGATCGACGCGGTGGTGAACTCAGCGGGCA
>VFZX01000192.1 GCA_016871015.1 Acidobacteriota bacterium
TCAAAGGATGGGGTGCGGTGGGATCCGCTGGTTCGAGTGCTCGACAACAACCACTGGCTGTGGCGCGTGACCTGGCACAAGGGTGTGGCATACGGGGTGTCCTATCGAGGCGGCGGCGGACTGACCGAGCCGCGCGCGGCGCACCTCTGGTCCGGGCGCGACGGAATCCACTATGATCTGATCACCGAGCTCAACCTGCCCGGCCAAAGCGAGACGACGCTGCGATTTGACGGCGACGAGATGATCGCGCTCGCGCGGTCTGGGAACCGGCCGTCGATTGGGGTTGCACGTCCGCCGTACAAGCAGTGGTCGTGGGCTCCGGCGGGTCATGGACTCGGCGGGCCGAACTTCATCGCGGTGCCGGGCCGCGGCTGGATCGCGGGGAGCCGCTACACACCCGAAGAAAAGAAGCCGCGGACTGCGCTGGCGGTGATGACGCGGACGAGCTACAAGCCGGTGCTGACGTTTGAGTCCGGCGGCGACACGAGCTATCCAGGACTGGTGTACCACGAGGGCGTTCTATGGGTGAGCTTCTATTCGAGCCATGAAGGCTCGACCCGCATCTATCTGGCCCGTGTCCGGCCAGACAAACTGGCCGGCTGACCGGCCATTCGTCGCACGCCCTCTATATCCCCATTTGGCATGCGCGTGCTTCAGCCAGAAGCTGCGAGCAAATTCGCGGGCCTGAGGACCTTCTGTATGTAGCGCCCGATCGCAACCTGCGCGGCTTCCTTGACAATGCCGCATTCCGGCGTTGACGGCTCGGAAAAAGATATGCGGCGTGGGTTCGTCGAGCGTATCGCGGGTCGTGTATTCGGAATCGTCCTCGACAACACGGTCAACTCAACGGGACCTTCGTCGCCAGGCCAGCATCGTTGCCCTACGCGTGATGGCGGCGGCCAATGCCGGATATAGCGACCGATAGCGGATCTGGTAGCCTGAGGGGACATGATGCGTCCCTTGCTTGTCTGCCTCGCCGGTCTGCTGCCGGCGGCCGACCCCGGATTCGTTTCGCTGTTCGATGGCACCACACTGAACGGATGGACGCTGGTGGGCCAGAAGGGTCCAGGCTACGTGGTCCGCGAGGGGATGCTGGTCTGTCCCGCCGATGGCGGCGGGAACCTGTTTAGCGATAAGGAATACTCGAACTTCATCCTGCGGTTCGAATACAGGCTGGAGGCCGGCGGGAACAACGGGCTCGCCGTGCGCGCGCCGAAGAAGCTTGGCAGCATTGCCCACGAAGGCACCGAGATCCAGATCCTCGATCATGAGAATGCGAAGTGGAAGAAGCGCAAGCAGCCACTAAAGCCGGTGCAGTACAACGGAAGCGTGTACGATGTGATCGCGCCAAAGGCTGAGGCATTGAAGCCGTCCGGCGAATGGAACACTCAGGAAGTGACAGTGAACGGGCGCCGGATTCGCGTTGTTCTCAACGGCGTCGAAATCCAGGATGCCGATCTCGATTCGGTCACCGATCCCGCCGTGCTGAAAAAGCACCCCGGACTCCAGAGAACGCGCGGCCACATCGGATGGCTTGGCCATGGATCGTTGATTGAGTTCCGCAACATCCGCATCCGCGAGTTGCCATGAGGCGGGTCTACGCGGGTCCCCTGGGCGGGCTGGCCGGATTTGCCTGCGGGCTTGTCTACGCGAGCGCCACACCGCCTGAATACGTCTCAGACGCAGTGGTGCGCCGGGTTTCCAGCGTGATTCCGGAGCGCTTCATTCCCGGCGCGGACAGCGGGTTCGGAGTGGACCCCGTCCCTGGAATCACTCAGACTGTTCTCGCGCGGCACACGTTGGCGAACATCGTTCAGACTCATGATCTGTATGGAGCGGAGCGGAAATCGCTACCGGTGGAGCGCATCGTTGAATTGATGCGGCGGAGCATCAGCTTCGAATCGCAGCCGCCGGACCGAATCCGAATCGCCTTCCGGTACAAGGACCCGGAGGCGGCGCAGAAGGCCGTGCGCGAACTCATGACCAGGCTGATCGACGAGAGTCTCCGCTATCAACTGCAGCAGACCCGCCTGACGCGCGAATTCCTCGAAGGGCTCGCAAACAAAGCCGCGGATCAACTGACGCCCTTGCCCGCGGCCGCAAGTGAGCGGCAACGGATCGATCACGATATCGCGCGGCGGGAATACGAATCGCTGAAGACGAAGGTCCACGAGGCCCGGCTGCTGGAGTCGCTGGCGGGCCGCAGGCAAGGGCCAATCTGGGAGGTCCTTGATGTCCCCAGTCTCCCGTCGAATCCGGAGACGGCAGAATGGCAGCCTGCGGGTGTTGGCGCCGCGGCGGGCCTGGTGTTGGGGCTCCTCGCGCTGCTGGTACCGTGGCGGATGTTCCGCCGTCCGGCGCAAATCGTGGAGGCCTAGGATCCCTCCCCGTTGACTCCCACTGCCCAATCCGTTATAGTTCTTGGAGTACACAGGCGACGGCACAGGTGTATCCGTGACAGAGCGCGCGGGTAAATCGGAGTGGGAGGCTCGGCAATGTCCGCTGAAGAGGACGGGTTAGCACCAGGGTTTCCGGGCGATCAGGAAGACTACCAGCACATGCTGGAGGACTATTCCCACTATGCGCCTCCGGCAGAGGGCGAGGTGTTGCAAGGCACCGTGGTGGGCCTCACCACCAAGCACGCCCTGGTGGACATCGGGTTCAAATCCGAGGGCATGGTGCCGATTCACGAGTTCACCGCGCCCGACGGAACCATCACGGTGCGGTCGGGCGACACGGTCGAAGTCATGGTGGACCGGGCGGCGAGCCAGGCGGAAGGCTACCTGGTTCTTTCCCATACACGCGCCGCGCGGCTTAAGATTTGGGACACGCTTGAGGACGCCTACCGCCGCAATCTTCTGGTCTCGGGCCGGGTTCTCGAAAAAACCAAGGGCGGACTGTCCGTGGATGTGGGTGTGGTCGCGTTCATGCCTGGCTCCCAGGTGGACTCGCGCCCGTTCCACAACCTGGACTCCTTGATCGGCGGTGATGTTCCGGTTAAGATTCTGAAGCTCAACCGCAGGCGCGGCAATGTGGTGGTGTCGCGCAAGGCTGCGCTGGAAGAAGAGACCAGCGGCCGCAAGGCGGACACGTTGAGCCACATTGAGGAAGGCAGCGTGATCACCGGGGTCGTCAAGAATCTCACCGACTACGGCGTGTTCATCGATCTGGGCGGAATCGACGGGCTCTTGCACGTCAGTGACATCTCCTACGGGCGCATCGGCCATCCCTCCGAAGCACTGAGCGTCGGAGACGAGGTGACGGTGAAGGTCCTCAAGCTGGACCGGGACAAGGAGCGAGTCTCGCTTGGCATGAAGCAAGTTGCCCCCGATCCCTGGTCCCTGGTGCCGGAACGGTATCAGCCGGGTTCGCGTGTGATCGGGCGGGTGGTGAGTGTCACCGACTACGGCGCCTTCATCGAGCTTGAGCCCGGTGTCGAGGGGCTCATCCACATTTCTGAAATGACCTGGTCACGCCGCATGAAGCACCCGGGAAAGGTGTGCAAGATCGGGGACCAGGTAGAGGCCGTCGTGCTGGAGGTCAAGACCGATCAGCACCGGGTCTCGCTCGGCATCAAGCAGTTGGAGGCCGACCCTTGGACCACGGTTGCCGAGCGTTACGCGGCCGGGTCGCTGGTCGAAGGGCGGGTGCGGAAACTCACCGAGTTTGGAGCGTTCGTCGAGATCGAGGAGGGCATCGACGGATTGGTCCACATCTCCGACCTCACCTGGACCAAGCGCTTGAAGCATCCGTCGGAAGCCGTCAAAAAGGGACAGATCATTCAAGCCGTCGTGCTCAACATCGATCCGGGGAACCGGCGGCTGTCGCTTGGAGTGAAGCAGTTGCAGCCTGATTCGTGGGAAACGTTCTTCCACTCCCACAGCCCTGGGGATCTGGTCCGTGGACGGGTCACGCGCGCCGCCAAGTTTGGGCTGTTCGTTGAGCTGGCACCGGAGGTGGAGGGATTGTGCCACAATTCCGAGATCCCGCCTGGGCCGGACCGGACGAAAGACGTTCCGCTGCTGCCGATCGGCGCCGAGCTCGATTTCAAGATTGTGAAAATGGTCGAATCGGAGAAGAAGATCGGGCTGAGCTTGAAGGCAATTTCCGAGGAAGAGGAGCGAACGAGGCTGGAGGACTACCACCGCCAGGCCGCCGCCGCGACGGTCACCATGGAGCAAGCAATGAAGAGGAATCCAAAAGGGTGATGCTGTGCGCCCTATGACAATGCTAGGATGTGGGTTAGCATGACTAAAGCCGATCTGATCGAAGAGGTGTCGCGGGTGGTGGAGATGACGCGGAAGGATTCCGAAGTCATCGTCGAGACCATTTTCGACAGCGTGTGCAAAGCCTTGCGCGGTGGCGACAAGATCGAAATTCGCGGCTTTGGCAGCTTCCGGACGCGCCAGCGGCAATCGCGGGTCGGCCGGAATCCGAAGACCGGAGCGCGGGTGGATGTTCCTTCGAAGCGGATCCCGTATTTCAAGCCGAGCAAGGAGCTGAAGGACCTGGTGAACGGCGGCGACAGCGGACCGGATTTCGACGGCGACGACGACTAGCCGGTGGATCATCTGTGGAGTCCGTGGCGCTACCGGTATGTGACCCGGGCGGATCCGGCGTCTGGCTGCGTGTTTTGCGAAAAGCCCGCACAGCAGCGTGACGAAGAGAACTTCATCGTTCACCGGGGCGAGTTCAACTTCGTCATCCTAAATCTTTATCCCTACTCGAGCGGGCATCTGCTCATCGTTCCCTACGCGCACGCGGCGACTCTGGACCGCGTGGACGACGAAACCGCCGTTGAGATGATGCGGATGGCACGGAGGGCCTCCGGATTGATCCGGAAGGCGTACAAGGCACCCGGGATGAATATCGGGATGAACGTCGGGGAATGCGCAGGCGCGGGCGTCGCCGGGCACATCCATCTCCACGTGGTGCCGAGGTGGCCTGGAGACGTCAACTTCATGACCGCCGCGGGCGAGACGCGGATCATGCCCGAAGATCTCCGAACGACGTTCGAAAAGCTCCGCAGCGGCTGGTAGGCCGCTGCGGTGGAGCGGTGGTTTACAAGTTGTGAGCCCTCGATTGTGGAGTTGACCCGAACGTGGCGTCTGAACTGCATGAGTTCGGGGCTCGCGGCGGCGCAATGGAGATCGCGCGGATGGCGCTCGATCGAATCGACTGGCCGAGCACCGATGAGCGCTGGTTCCGCCGCGCCGCGAAGCCGCTCTTGTTCTGGCATCACGTCCCGTGGCTCTACGCAGGCAACAAGGAGTTCGACCGTGCGATCCGAATATTGTGGCGGGTCAGGTGCCTTTTCGTACTGCGCTTGAATCTTCGCCAACCGCGGATTGTTGCCAGAGCCAAGGTCATCGCGGCTTACGATGAACAGTTTTCGGCCCTTCAGCTTTTCTGGCGGGCCGTACGCTCCGGAATCCAGCTCTCACTAGTGCAAGTGCCTGCTTCTCCCAGCTACTCTTTTCGAAACGCCCTCCGTGAGCTAGCACCACGCAACGATCGCCCGTGCCATACAAGTCTGCGTGGATCGTCCATCCGTCCGGCGTCGGAAAGGAGACGTGATTTTGTGCGCAGACCAGTCCCGCCGAGACCACGAACGCTTTCGCCCCGCGGTGAAATGAACGCGCGGGGCGTAGCCCGGATTGCTCTTGTTTTCAGACCGCTTGCGATACGCCAGCCTTTGCCGTGAAGCTTGCCGGATCACCGGCCCTCATGGCCGCAAGAACTTGTTTTGGTTCCTCCTGAAGGCCCCATGATTGAAGGCCATAGGGTGGGAGGGACGGAAAACGCCCTACCGATGCCTAACCGCGGCGACGCCCAACAGTCTAAAGTGTGGATGGCCGAAACGGATCAGGCCCTGGCCTCCCGGGTCCGGGCCGGAGACTCCGGCGCATTCCGCCATTTGGTGGAGCGCCACAGCCGGAGTGTGTTCCGGCTGGCCTTCCGGATGACGGGCAGCGAGTCTGACGCGGACGACATCGTGCAAGACACTTTCCTGCGGGCCTTCCGCCAGATCGAGACCTATGAAGCACGTTCCGCGTTTAGCACCTGGATCTACCGGATCGCCGCCAATTGCTGTTTGGACATGCTCCGGGCGCGCCGGCGGCGGCCCCAGGAACTGCCGGAAGCTCTGGTGTGCGAGGCTCCTGGGCCGGACCGGATGGCGCTCGCCACCGAGGTTCGCACCACGTTGTCCGGCGCGCTTGCAACCCTGTCCGACCAGGAGCGCGCGGCGTTTCTACTCCGGCACTTCGAGGGCTGTTCCATCTCGCAGATCGGAGAGTCCCTGGGAATCAGCGAGACGGCGGCTAAGAACAGCATATTCCGCGCAGTCAAGAAGTTGCGCGATCAATTGGAAGGTAGATTCTAGATGACCGGTCCGCACCTAACCGAAGAGCGGCTCGTCGAAATTTACTACGGCATGGAGCCGGTCCCAGATCACGTCGCCGGATGTCCGGACTGCGCCGGGCGGCTACGGAAGCTCGAAACAGTGTTGGACCGGGTGACGGAGGATCCGCTGCCATTGCGGCCGAATCTGGCCGACGAGGCTTGGTCCCGCCTGGAGCCACGGCTTCCGCGGCCGCGGCGGCAGCCCCTGCTTTGGCCAAGGGCCGCGATTGCAGCCGCGCTTGCCGCCATGCTGACGCTGGTGTTCTTCGCCGGACGGCGGTCTGCAACACCCACTCCGGATGCCGCGATCGACCTGCGCCAGCAAGTCCTGCTGTTGGCGCTGGGCCAGCATTTCGAGCGTTCGCGGATCCTGTTGACCGAGGTGGCGCACGAGCAGGATCCAGCCACGTGGTCCGGCTACCGGCGGGTCGCCGCGGGACTTCTCGAGTCCAACCGGCTGTACCGGCAGACTGCGGCGGAGGCGGGTGACGCGATGTTCAACCCGCTGTTGGATGACCTGGAGCGGACCCTGCTCGAGTTGGCGCACGCGCCCGACAGCGAGTGGCTCGGGCTTCAACGCCGGATCCGGGAGGAGGCGCTACTGTTCCGGATGAGAATTGTGGAAACGCGCCTGGCATCGAATTCTGACCTAGAGGGAGGACTATGAATCGACACAGTTTGAGGGCATTAGCCCTGCTATTGGCCGTGGCGGCAGCGGCAGGACAAGAATCCGGCCCGTTGGCCCAGGCCGCCCGCGAGGTTGAAGAAGCGGGGAAAGTGTGGTCCTCGCGCTCAGGCCGCAACTCCTATTCACGGGGCAGTTCGGCTCTGCACCGCGGCGCGTGGGAAGAGGCAGCCAAGCACTTCGAGGAAGCGGTTCGCGCCAAAGACTCGCGCGCGGATGGCGCCATGTACTGGCGCGCCTGGGCGCTGCACAAGCTGGGCCGCAAGGACGAGGCGATGGGCGTGTTGGCCGCGCTCACCAAGGAACATCCGCAAAGCCGTTGGTCGAACGACGCCAAGGTTCTTGAGGTGGAGGTGAAGCAGTCCTCGGGACAGCCCGTCTCCCCCGAAGAGTTCTCCAACGAGGAGATCAAGCTGTACGCCTTGAACGGACTCGTCAACACGGAGCCAGACCGCGCCATGCCCATGATCGAGAAGATCCTGAGTGGTCCAGGGTCCCCGCAGCTTCGCGAACGGGCGATGTTCGTGCTGGCGCAGATCAAAGCCCCGCGCGCCAAAGAGCTGCTTGGAAAGATCGCGCGCGGGCAGAACGCGAATCCGGACATGCAGCTCTGGGCGGTCCGCTACCTCGGCCACTCGCGGGAAAAGGACGTGCTCCCGGTTCTCGCCGAAGTGTACGCCGGAACGGCGGATGTGTCCATCAAGCGGCAGGTAATCGAGGCCTACGGCCACCATCGCGACGCGGCCCGTCTGGTCGAGGTCGTGCGGACTGAAAAAGACGCTGACCTCCGGCGGCGGGCGCTGGACAACCTGAGGGACGCCAAGCCCCTGATCGAACTCGCGCGGGCGGAAAAAGACCCCGTGTTCCGCAAGGAGATCGTCCGGCGCATCTCGGGGATGAAATCGAAGGAAGCAGCGGATTACCTGATCGAAGTCCTCAATCAATAGCATCCGGCCGTGGCGGCTACACCGAAGCACAGCGGCGCGAATAACGCAGGCCTACAATAGTAGATTGTCCATTCAAGATCCCGGCAATGCAAAAGCTGTGCTGAGCGAGGTGGTCGAGGCCGAAGGCCACCTGATCGACTCGCACATCATGGAGCAGATCTTTGACGCCGTGGTGGAGCACAACGGACGGTTTGAGGTAGAGAAGTTCCATATCGGACGCACGAACAGCGATCCGTCGCGTCTGCGTCTTCGCGTCGAGGCGCCGAGCCAGCCCGAGATGTCCCGCATGCTCACCCAGCTCCTGGGCCTGGGATGCACACCGGTCGACGGCGGCGACGCAACGCTTGAAACCGTGGTCCGCGACCGCTGCGCGCCAGAGGACTTCTACTCGACCACCAACCACCGCACTCTGGTCCGCCACGCCGGCGAGTGGATCGAGGCCCAGAACCAGCGCATGGACGCGCTGGTGGTGTTCGCCGGTGGACAGGCGTTTTGCCGCCGGCTGCGGGACATCCGCGCGGGAGACCGCGTGGTGACCGGCATGCGCGGGATCCGGGTGATCCCGGAATCGAAGGAGCGGGACCGCCTGCATTTCGCCTTCATGTCCAACGGCATCTCCTCGGAGCGCCAGGTGGACACCGCCGTGCAGCAGACCGCATCCTTGATCCGGCAGACGGTCGCCTCGGGCCTGCGCGTGGTCGTGGTCGCTGGACCGGTCGTGGTCCACACTGGCGGCTCGACACCACTCTCCCGGCTCATTCGTGGCGGATTCGTGCACGCCTTGCTCGGCGGCAACGCGCTCGCTGTCCACGATATTGAGGCGGCGCTGCTCGGCACCTCGCTCGGCGTGCGCGCCTCGGATGGCCGCCAGGAAGAGCATGGACACCGCAACCACATGCGCGCCATCAATGCGATCTACCATGCCGGCGGGATCCGCGAGGCCGTGGCGGGTGGGAGGCTGCAGTCGGGAGTCCTGTATGAAGCGGTGAAGGCGGGGATTCCGTTTGTGCTCGCAGGCAGCTTGCGGGACGACGGTCCATTGCCCGACACCATCACCGACATGAACGCGGCGCAGGATGCCTACGCCGAACAATTGAAAGGCGCCGGACTGGTGCTGTGCCTAGGATCGATGCTGCATTCGATCGCTACGGGAAACATGCTTCCCGGATGGGTTCGCATCGTCTGCGTCGACATCAATCCCGCTGTGGCGACCAAGGTCAGCGACCGCGGGACCGGCCAGGCGGTGGGAGTGGTGACCGATGTCGGCCTGTTCCTGGAACACCTGGCGCGGGCGCTGGTTCCGGCCTAGATTATGGCGAAGAGCAAGACATACACAGATGAACACGCGGTCGCGGGACTGAGTGCGCCGCTCCCCGAAATTGAGACCTGGGAGAACCAGTATCCCGGCTACGAGATCACGATCGTCAATCCGGAGTTCACTTCGGTGTGTCCGAAAACTGGACTTCCCGATCACGGCACGCTGACTCTGGTCTATACACCGGACAAGCGGTGCCTGGAACTGAAGTCGCTCAAGATGTACTGGCTGGAATACCGCAATCTCGGGATTTTTCAAGAAAACATCGTGAACCGGTGCTTGCGGGACATCGTGAAAGCGTGCCGCCCCGCGCGCGCCACCGTCACGGGCGACTTCACCGCCCGCGGGGGAATCACGACACGCGTCACCGCCTCGTGGAGCCGCAAGCGTGGCCGGAAGTAACGGCGACCCGAAGCTCGCCGAGCTTCAGGATCTGATCACGGCCATCCGGGACAGGGTCCGCGAGCGGCACCCGGACCCGGAGACCGGCGCCGACGTGCGCCTGCCCGACCTGATGCCTGTGCTTCATGCGCGCGACGCCGCGCAAGGCAAGGTCGCAAGCATCGGCCGGGTGAATCCGCGCGCCGGAGGACTGGTGAACGGGCTGGTCCAGTTCGTCAAGCGCATGGTGGCGCGTGGATTGAACTGGCATGTGCGCGAACAGGTGGAGTTCAACCGGGCCATGGTCCAGGCCGTGCAGGCGATCCTCGACGCACTCGAGGAAAACAACCGGGCGCTGCGGGACTTGGCATCGCGTGACGCTCCAGTCCAGCGGCGGATCGCCGAATTGCGCGCGGAGTTCGCTCCGGTGCGGGAGGAAGTGGCCGATACACGCGCCCACTGGATCGCGTGGAGGGCCGAGTGGGAACGGAAGATCTCGGTGAATGAGGTCCAGTTCCTGCGGGGACTCGCCGATTTGCAGGGCGCGTTTCAGCACCGCGCGACATTGATGGAGTCAAACTTCCGCGACATGGTGGCGAGCCAACACCGGGACTTCACGGGCGCGCTCGACCGGTCCGGGCACGAGATTCAACAGCGGCTGTGGGAGGATCTGGACAAGATCCGGCTGCGGTACGAAGCGGTGATTCACAACGAGCTGCGGCTGGTGCGGCAGCGTGCGGCGCTGCTGGCGGGTCCGGCGGTGCATGCGCCAACTCCAACCGTGGCGCAGCCGGTCGAGATCGACTGGCTGAAGTTCGCGGAAAAATTTCGCGGACCGGAAGAGCACGTCAAACGTGGCCAGCAGTTCTACGCACAGCGGTTCCGCGGGCGCAACAATGTCCTGGATCTCGGATGCGGCCGCGGTGAGTTCCTGGAGTTGATGCGTGGCGAAGGGGTCGCGGCACGAGGCGTGGACCAGAGTGAGGAGCTGGTGGCTCTGTGCCGCCGGAAAGGACTCGAGGCCCAGATGGCCGACTTGTTCGAGCATCTGTCTGCGGTTCCGTCTGGATCGCTCGATGGGATCTTTTGTTCGCAAGTCGTCGAGCATCTGCCGCCGCACGCCGTCCTCGAACTGGTACGGCTGGCGCATCAGAAGCTCGCGCCTGGAGGACTGCTGGCCGTCGAGACTCCGAATCCCGAGTGCCTGGCGATCTTCGCGACGCACTTCTATCTCGACCCGACACACACGCGCCCGGTTCCGCCTCCGCTGCTCGAGTTCTATTTTGAGGAGTCCGGATTCGGAGCGATCGAGACGCACCGGTTCGCGCCCGCTGCGGAATCGATGCCGGCCGTGAATGACCTTCCGGAGTCCATGCGCAAGGCGTTTTTCGGATCGCTGGATTACGCGGTGCTGGGAGTGCGGCTCCGTTAGCCTCAGATCAGCCCTGCCCAGTTCGCGGGACTGCGGATCTCATCCCGCACGCGGAACTCCTCCCGCAGCTCCAACAGCCCGGCGGGCAGTGGCCCTTGCCGCAGGGCACCGAGATTGGCATCCAGCTCTTCAACGGTCCTGACGCCGACAATCACGCTCGACACCGCGTCAAACGACAGGCAGAAGCGCAGGGCGAGCACCGCCAAATCGTCCACACCTGTCAGCCGCATGGCTGTAAGCGCCGCATCGCGCAGTGGAGCCAGGCGCGGAGGCAGTTCGTGGACCTGCGGTGTCAACACGCCGCGCAGGAACGCCGACCGCACGAGCACGCCAGTACCCTGCTCTGCCGCCGACGGAAACGCACGGTCCGCCATCGTTTGATCCAGCAGATTGAACGGTACCTGCAGCGTCCTCAGGCCTGTACGGCGGATCGCGGCGAGCGCCTCCTCTTCGGCGTAGATGCTCGCCCCGGCGAATCGCGCCTTGCCACTGCTGACCACGCCCTCGAGCGCCTCCATCGCTTCCCCGTTCGCCAGCGCCTCGCTCCGCGCGTTGTGGATCTGCAGAATGTCCACCGCCTCCACTCCGAGCGTCCGCAGGCTCGTCTCAACGGACTCGATCACCTGCTCGCGCCGTGTCGAGCCATCGATCGCCAACTTGGTAGCGATCACGGGACGGAGGTCGGTTCGGCGCAGCGCCTCGCCAATCACCTCCTCGGCGGAACCGTAGGCCCGCGCCGTATCGATGAGCGTCACCCCGGCGTCGAGCGCATGCAACACCAGCCGGACTGCGTCTTCGCGATCGGGCTTGCGGAAGTGGCCGCTGCCCTTGAAACCGTAGTCGAGTCCAAGCTCGACCGTGCCCAGGGCGATCCCCGGAACCTTGATTCCGGTCGACCCCAACAGACGCGTTCTCATGAACCGATCATGGTATCAGGTTCGTGTATACTGGCCTCCTGATGGTGACCACCCGCAGGAGTCTGTTGCAGGCAGCGGCGGCCGCCCTGGCAGCGGGTGCAACGCCGCCAATCAAGATCGGCCACCGCGAGGCGAGCATGAAACTGGTGGGCTACCTCCGCGTGTTCGAGGTTGCCAGCCGCATCCCCGGACTGCAGGGCGTCGAGCTCCAGGTGGTTTCCGGAGAGCATACGCTGTGGCCCAAGGAAACGCTGATCCGCTACAAGCGCGAAGCGAGCCGTTGGGGACTGCGGATCCCCTCGCTCGCAGGGCCGTTCAGCCGCGGGGTCCAGCTCATGAAGCCTGGCGCCGAGGAGATGATTCGGAAAGCGATCGCCTGCGGCGAGTTCCTGGGCGCGAGCGTGCTGCTGGTCCCCTCGTTCCGCGACAACTGCCCGGACCTCGAAAAGCCCGAACAAGTGGGACCCGTGGTCGAGATGATGAAGCGTCTGGGTCCGGTGGCAGCGGACGCGGGCGTGACGATCGGACTCGAGAATTCGCTGAGTCCGGCGGGCAACGCGCGCCTCACCGATCTGATCGCGCACCCCGGCGTCCGCATCTATTATGATCTCGACAACGGCGAGTTCTATGGCCACAAAGGCCTGATCGAGGCCGGCGTCAAGGTGATCGGACGCGAGCGAATCTGCCAAATCCACGTGAAGAACGAAGAGCGGCTGATCGAGGAGCCGGGCCGGATCGACTGGCGCAAGGCGTTCCGCGAGATCAAGGCCATTGGCTACGACGGGTGGTTCGTGCTCGAGAGCCGCCACACGACCGAGGCACAGGTCATCGAGTCAACCGCGCGCAATCTCCGCTTCATGCGCGAACAACTTTCTTGAAGGAGCTTTTATGACACGACGTGAGATCGTTCCGGCCGTCGCGGCCGCGAGTCTGGCGATGGCACAGTCCGCCAATCAAAACCGGATCGGGCTGATCGGCAATGGCAACCGGGGAACCGTGCACTTGTCGGCCTATCTGAAGATGCCCGAGGTCAAGGTGACCGCGCTGTCGGATCTCGAGTCCAGCCGGATGGATTCGTATAACGCCAAGCTCGGCGGCACGGCGGCCAAGTACATTGACTGGCGCGAGCTGATCCGCGACTCCAACGTCGACGTGGTCGCCATCGCCGTGCCCAACCACCTGCACCCGGAGATGGCCATCGCCGCGTTGCGGGCCGGCAAGCACGTGCTGCTCGAAAAGCCGATCGCGGTGAACTACAAGCTCGCGCGCCAGATTCAAGCCGAGGCCAAGAAGAGCGGCAAGGTGTTCGCCGTGGGGATGCAGCGGCGCTACATGGCGCGCGACCACCATATCCAGCAGATGGTCGACAACGGAGTGATCGGAAAGCTAAAGGCCATCCAGATCACCGAGTACCGCGGCGACTGGAGTCCGAAGGGCTGGCACTACACGGATCCCAAAACTGGCCGGACGGCCAACTGGCGGTTCCTCAAGTCAGCGACGGGATCCACGGAACTTGAGTTTTCGGTGCATGCGTTCTCTCAGGTGACGCAACTGGTAAAGTCGCCTCTGGCGCGGTGCACCGGCAGCGGCGGAAGGCTGCATTATGCTGACCACGAGACCCGCGACCTGACGCACGGGTTGATCGATTTCGAAAACGGAGTCCGCTTCAACTACACGTTCTGCCTGTTCGCGCCGGGCGTGCCGGGACAGACGGTGATCGTGGGTGACAAGGCTGTGCTGCGGTATTCAAGCGATGGTCCGATTCTGCTCGATTCTCTGGCGGGTCCGGCGCAGCAGCCACCCGCGCTCACTGGATTCGAGCCGGAGCAGGCCGAGGTCAAGATGTACCGTGAATTCCTTGGGGCGATCGCGGAGAAGCGGGAATCGGCGCTGAGCGCGGAGCTCGCCATCGAAGCCGCCAAGGTCGCATATGCGATCGACATGGCGATTGAGCAGAACCGGAACGTGACCGCGCGCGACTTCGCCTGACCAGGCTCAATCTACGCTGCGGTGCTCGCGGAGTCCGTGCGAAGATGACAGAGTTGAAGTTCGACGTTCTCCTCCATCGCTTCAAGGGGATGTTCCGCGTCGCGCGGGCCCGGATGGGAGCGTTGCGGCCAGGGTCGGCCGCTTACGACCGCCAGATCGGAATGGAGGTCAAGCACTACCGCAAGCTGTTTGGGGACGAGCCCGGCGCAAAACTCATGGAGCCGGCGCCGTCGGCCTGGGATGAAGCTCTGGCGCGAACCGCACAACGCGTGCGTACTCTCACCGGACGGGAAGGAGACGACCACCTTCTGGTACTGCTGAACGAGCGGCCCGGAATCCGGATGCTCTCGCTCGGATGCGGCGCCGGCGGGGTCGAATTGTATTATGCGCGGGAGTCACCGGCGGCCGAAATCACCGGAATTGACATCAATCCTCATATTATTGAGCTCGGAAACCATCAGGCGCAGGCGGAGTCACTGAATGTGCGGTTCGAGCAGGCCGACCTTAATACAGCGGTCCTGCCCGAGGCAGCGTTCGACATCATCCTGTGCCATGCCTCCTTGCATCACCTGCTCGAAATGGATCATGTGTTTGCGCAGATGACGCGGGCGCTCCGGCCAGGAGGGCATGTCGCCGTCACCGATGTCATGGCCCGCAACGGCTACCGCCTATGGCCAGAGACCGCCAAGGTCGCCAACGCAATATTCCGGACGTTGCCCAAGAGGTTCCGGCTGAACCATACCGGATACCGTGACGCGCGGATCGACGAGACACTCTGGGCTCCGGACACCCGGGCAGAGGGCATGGAGTGCATGCACAGCGAAGAGATCGTGCCGCTGCTGCGGCAACATTTCCGGGAACTGGTATTTGTGGGAAGCCACGCGTTCGCGCGCCGGTTCTTCGACACCATGTACGGGCCCAATTTTGATCTCGGGCAGCCGTTGGACCAGGCGCTGTTCGATTGGATCTGGCAGATGGACTGCCATTATCTGGACACGGGCGTGTTGCGGCCTGAGACGTTTTTCGGGGTTTACAGGCGGGAGTAGAAATGAAAAGCCCCGCAGGGGTGCGGGGCTAGATTTAATTGGGCGGCGTCCTACTCTCCCACGCACTTGCGCACGCAGTACCATCGGGGCTGAGAAGCTTAACTACCGTGTTCGGGATGGGAACGGGTGGGACCTTCTCGCTAAAGCCACCCAAAAGGGT
>VFZX01000193.1 GCA_016871015.1 Acidobacteriota bacterium
GTGCATCCCCGGCCAAACACGGTTTGGAAGGCCCTAGGGTCAGCCAACATCCACCGCTCGATGTGTGGATCGGGAATGGCGTACGAGACGATGCCGCCGAACTTGGAATAGCGATCCAATTCCCTCTCGAACTCCGACCTGCGGCCGTTGTATCCCAGGCAGTTGGCGTCGGCGACCGCGATGATCGCCGCGGGCAGCGGGCGGCGGAACCGTTCCAAATCGCGGAGAAGGTCCTTAAATTCCCGATGAACTCGCGGCAGACCGCCCTGGGCGCTAAGGAACACCGTCCGGACTCCGATGCCGCGTTCGCGGGAAAGTCTCGTGATCAATGCCCCGACGAACCGCTCATGAAAGGAGTCCTCACAGAACACCAGGATCTCATTCATCGAAATCGCCCCGGAGCATCTGCACCGAAACTGGTGGTCCCTCCAGCGCATCTTCCATGTCAGCCAGCTTGCCGAGTTGGCCCCAGGTGTCGAAAGGCTCGATCACCGAGCCGGCGCCGGTTCTCCTACACTGCATCAGGCTTTCCCTCGGAACATGGTCGGCGAGTACCGGCGAATGGGTCGTCACGACCACCTGCGTTTCACCTTCAGCGCGGTTCGCCAGCACCTTGGCGACGTCGCGAATTCGCCGTGGGTGTACCCCGTTCTCGGGCTCCTCGAAAGCGATCAGCGCCGGAGGCTCCTTCACGCCACCCAGAGCCAGCAGCCCGAGAATCCGTAGCGTGCCCTCCGAGACCACGCGCGCGGGAATGGCGGCAGATCCCTCAATGAGGCTCAACTCCACCTTACCCGTCTTGCTCACCCCGGTCTTAATTCCGGTGATAGACGGGATCAGCGGATGGAGCGCCTTCTCAACCGAAACGAACTGTCTGGGGTCCATGCTCTTCAGCGTGTTGAGAAACGCTGCCAGTTCCTCCCCCATCAAACCCACATGCCGGACTTCCTTGACCGCCACGGGAGCCCGCATCCGCTCCCGCGGCTCAAAGTAGTAAAAGAACCAGCTCTCCAGTTCCCGCTTCAGAGCGGTCAGGTGAGGGTAGTGCGGCGCGTAATGCGGCCGGGAAATGATGGAGTGATCCAAATAACGGTCGAAGTAAGTGGGATGGGCCTGGCCCTCCATCCTGAGGTGAATCCTCGAACGGACTTTCTGTACGAAAGCCTGCGGCTTTTCCTTCGGCCTGCCGTCGCGGCCGAGCGGTACCAGGTATTCATCCTCGACACGGAGCACTCCTGTTGCCGGTGAGAGCCCCACTTCGATGCGATAACGGAGGTGTGTGGTGGATGTAGGAAGGCCTCCTGCCCTCGCCTCCACCGTTCGGCTCTCCACCCTGGCTGCGCCGCATCTCCGCGATCTCCTTGTTCACCGCAGCGACCACCGCCGGTGACAATTTGATGTCGGCTTCAAGACTAAACGACACCCGCTCCCGCTTCAGCACACCCTCCAGTCCGTCCTCGCCGAACGTAAACGACTCGATCGCCTTCCCCCGGTACGGTGGCTCGAAAGCCTCCTTCAGGCTCCTGCTCGTCGCGATCCTGGACAGCAACTGAAGCGCGTCAAGCAAGTTGCTCTTGCCAGCCGCATTGGCACCAAACAAGACGGACAGCGGCTTCAACCTCACCTCCAGGTCCCGGAGTGACTTGTAGCCGCGGATGCGCATCCTGCTGATCAGAACGAATACCGTAACACAAACTGCATGATCCGCGGTGCCCGTGTACCGCTGATCAACCCAAACTGATCGGGAGCCTCCATGTTCGCCTGAGCCGCGCCCCATTGGGTATGGTTAAACGCGTTGAAGTTCTCCCACCGGAATTCCAGATTATGCCCCTCCCGGATCCGGAAATCCTTAAACGCCTGCAGGTCAAAATTGTTGATCCCCGCTGACACCAGGACATTCCGCCCGCCATTGCCTACCCGCCGGTCCGCCCCCCCAAGGGCGATCACCCGAAACGCGTTGATATCGTAGAACTGCCGCAGCGTCCGCTGGCTCTTGCTGATATTGCCGTCGCCCACCCGGTCCGGACGCGCGCTGCAGGCCGCCGCGCAGATCCCGGTTCGCGCAAGATTCATGGACGGATTCTGTGGAAGCCCTGTCTGGAAGAACGTCAGCCCGCGCACGCCCCACCCGTCCAGCAGCCGTTTCACCACGCCCGTGGACGACCTGGCGAACGGCAGCCTGTACTCATACGCCGCCGAGAACCGCATGGGTGCGTTGAAATCCGATGGACCTCTGCCGGTCCGCCGGTTGAGCGGATCGGTCCACTGCGGACCTTGGTTGAACGTGGACGCGTTGTCGATCGACTTGCCCCACGTGTAGGCGATCAAGTATGTGAGCCCGTGCGCCGGACGCTGCTCCAGCTTGATGCCCAGCCCGTGAAAGTTGCTCGATCCCCACATGTCCTCGTTCTGGATCCGTGCGAACGCGGGCCACGGCAGGTTGGTCTGCACGACGCCGGGACCCGGCGCCCGGAAGTTGATGTTGTCGAATCCCAGCAGGTTCACGCCGAGCGAGCCCTGGTACATCGCCTCGACCACGAACGTTTGCCGGAGCTGCTTCTGGAGGCTCAGATTCCACTGCTGAATTTTTGCATACGGGAATTTTCGCGAAATGAACGGGAAGATCGTCAATGGCGCCGTGCGCAGGGTCAACTCGGCCTGCGTGCGGCCCTCGGGATTGTATCCGAGATCGGGGACCGTCGGATTCGCCGTCCAGATCGGACGCAGCGTGTTCGGCGCGAAATCGTTGGTCGAGGCCAGCGACTGGATCTGCGGCGCGTCGAAATACATTCCGTATCCACCGCGGATCACGAAGCTATTTCCAGGGCTGAACGCGAATCCAATCCGCGGACCGAAGTTGTTGCGGTCCGGATCATACGGCGACCGCTCCTCGACCACGCGGATCGGAATATCGGTGCGGATGGTCCGGTAGAAGTCCTGGATCGCGCCCAGGTTGGTGGCGTGGCGCGACACCAGCATAACGCCGTCGCGCACGTGGAACCCGAGTCCGCCATTGTCCACCTGCTTGAGCGCGCTCTCCGCTTCATACCGCAGCCCCAGGTTCAGCGTTAGCCGGCGCGTCACTTTCCAGTCATCCTGGATGAAGAAGCCGCCGTAGCGCACGCTCGAATTCCACTGTGTCGCGCGCGCCGTCTTGTTGGCGGAGGACGCCCACCCGAGCAGATAATCCGCCGCCGGATTGGCCGTGTAGCGGTTGGCGAACGCCGTGCTGCCGTTGCCTCCCGTGTAGAACATGAAGGTGCGGATCTCGCGCAGATCCACGCCCGCCTTGACCGTATGGGCGCCGCGCGTCATGAGGATATTCTGCTGGATCTGATAGTTGTTCATCGTCCGGTAGTTCGGCGTGTTCTCGCTCGGAAACGCGTATCCCGGCACGCTGACGCTGGGCGCGGCCCAGAACAGCGGATCCGTCGCCGAAAGCGTGTTCGTGATTCCCGACGGCGTGATGTAGTCCTGCTTGAACGAATTGAGCGTCGCCAGGACATTGCGGTAGCGGGTGAATCCCAGGTTCAAGCTGCTGATCAGATTCGGCCGGATCACCCGGTTCCAGTTCAGATTCGCCGACTGCGCCCGAAGCTTGAAGTCGCGTCCTCCGGAATTGGCGGGAGGAGGTAGACCGGGGGAGGTCCGCAGATTCTCGAAGTTGTACAGATAGCGGCCGTTCACCGTGTCCTTCTCGCTTGCATTCCAGTCCATCCGGCCCACCACGTAGTCGCGGTTGGTCGTTCCCGCCGGGACGTCGTTGAAAATGAAATTGCGAAGCGGATCTCCGGGATTGTTGGGCTGCGGCACCAGTTGAAGGATCCGCACCGAGATGGGATCGAACCGCGACGCGGGTACCGTGTTGTTGGGGAACGGAACCCGGTTGGCCAGCGGATCGGTGGTGGGGATGTTGAACACGCCGCGCCGCTCGTCGGCCGTCATCACGCGTCCCACAGGCGGATTGCCAGTGGCCGACTCGCGGAAGCCCTCGTAGTTGCCGAAGAAGAAGAGCTTGTCGCGCTTCACCGGCCCGCCCAAGGCCCCGCCAAACTGATGCCGGTTGAGCGGATTTGCCCGATTGGCGAAGAACGGCCGCGCGTCGAACCGGTTGTTGCGCACGAATTCGTACCCCACGCCGTGGAAGCTGTTCGTGCCGGTCTTCGTGGCTGCGTTGATGATCGCGCCGCCGCCCCGGCCGAATTCCGCAGGTGCCAGTCCGGTTTGGACCCGGAACTCCGCCACCGCTTCCACCGACGCTCCCACCGCCAGACTGTTCCTGCCCGATTCCCGGTTGTCGACGCCATCAATCTGGTAGTTGTTCTGCTCCGGCCGCTGTCCCGCCGCGGAGGGCATCGGCGACTCGCGGTTGATCTCATTCGAGCGGAAATCGTTCGTCGCCGGTGTCACCATCGGCGTCAGGAATCCGAGTTGCAGGAACTGGCGGGCGCTCAGCGGGAGGCTCACCACCTGCTCGCCCTTGATCACTTCACCCGCCTGCGATGTCTCGGTTTCAAGCAGCGGCGCGCGTGTTTCCACCGTCACCGTGTCCGCAACCGATCCCAGCTCCAGCCGGAAATCCACCGCGCGCACCTGCAGGATTTCGATCCGCACGCCCGTCTGGACCTGCGACTTGAAGCCTTGCTTCTCCACGCGCACCGCGTACCTGCCCGCGGGCAGCAGCGGGATCCGGTAGAGCCCCTCGGCCGCGCTCTCCGCACTGCGGGTCAGTCCGGTCTCTTCGTTGCGCGCGGTTACGCGCGCCGCGCCGACCACTGCGTCAGACGGATCATGGACCGTCCCGGTAATCGTTCCGGTCGAATTCTGGCACAACGCTGGCAACGCCGCGGCGGCCAGGACAAGCCAAACCCTGAGCATGGTGAACCTCCGTGTACCGAGTATATGCCATCCAGCCATGCTATGATGGCCACTCGATTCCCCATGAAAGCGATCCTTGTTCATCAGCCTGGTGGACCGGAAGCCCTGCGCCTGGAAGAAGTCCCGGTTCCGCAGCCCGGACCCGGACAGGCGCTCGTCAAAATCGCCGCTTCCGGCGTCAATTTCATCGACATCTATTTCCGCACCGGACTCTATAAAGCCGACCCGCCTTTTGGAATCGGAATGGAAGCTGCCGGAACCGTTGAAGCGATCGGGGCTGGGGTCGGGGAAGTCTCGGTGGGAGACCGCGTTGCCTACGCAATGAACCGCGGATCCTACGCCGAGTACGGCGTGATCCCTGCCTGGCAACTCGTCCGGCTGCCGGACGGAGTCGACGTCAACCAAGGCGCTGCGGCGATGCTGCAAGGCATGACGGCGCACTACCTGTCCCATTCGACCTACCCGCTGCGCGAAGGCGACTGGTGCCTGATCCACGCCGCCGCCGGAGGAGCAGGCAGCCTGCTCGTTCAGATGGCCAAGATGCGCGGCGCCACGGTGATCGGAACTACCTCCACCGCGGAAAAGGCCGCACGCGCCAAGGCCGCCGGCTGCGACCATGTGATCCTGTACACAGAGAAAGACTTCGACACCGAGGTGAAGGAAATCACGAATGGCCGCGGCGTCGACGTGGTCTACGACTCGGTGGGCGCCTCGACCTGGGAGCGGTCTCTCAACTCCTTGAAAAAGCGCGGACTGATGGTTTCCTACGGCAATGCCAGCGGACCCGCGCCCGCTGTCGCCCCCCTCGAGCTCAACAACCGCGGGTCGCTCTTCCTTACCCGTCCAACCCTGGCCCATCATTGCCAGGACCGTGGCGAGCTTCTCTGGCGGGCCAGCGATGTCCTTGACTGGATCGCAGCCGGCAAGCTGAAAATCCACATCGAGAAGATCTACCCCCTCATCGAAGCCGCACAGGCTCAGACCGACCTCGCCTCGCGGAAAACCTCGGGTAAGCTGCTCCTGATTCCGTGACCGAATTCCGCACGCGGCGCGAGCGGCTCTGGGAATCGCTCACCCAGGTAGACGCGAACCACCGTCCGCACGCCTACCTTGTCTCGGGTCTTGCCAACATCCGCTATTTGACCGGATTCACCGGCAGCAACGCGCTGCTGCTGGTCCACGCCGGGGGTGCGCTTTTGCTAACGGATCCCCGCTACACCACTCAATCGGCACAGGAGACCGATTGCAGCCGCTCGATCGTGCGGGCAAAGAGCCTGTTTCAGGCCGCGCCGGGCAAGATCAAGCCGCGCGGCTGGAAGCGCATCGGATTCGATCCCAGCCACGTGGCCTGCGCCTCGCTCGAAGTGCTGCGGGACGCTCTGCCAGGCGTCCGTTTTGTTCCCCTCGAAAGCCAGGTGGAGAGGCTGCGGATGGTGAAGTCCGCTTCAGAAATCGAGGCCATCCGCCGCGCCGTACGAATCAACTCAGAAGCCTTCGACCGCGCCATGGAGCACCTCCGGCCCGGCATTTCCGAGAATTGCTTCGCCGCCGAGATCGACTACCAGATGCGGCTCCTCGGCGCTGAGCGCCAAGCCTTTGAGACCATCGTTGCCTCCGGACCCCGTTCGGCGCTGGTTCACGCCCGCCCGTCCGGGGACCCGATTCTGGCGAATGAGCTACTATTGATAGACATGGGCGCCCACTGTGGCGGCTATGCGAGCGACATGACGCGCATGGCCTTCCCCGGCCAGCCGGACCGCAAAACCAAGCAGCACCACGCCTTCGTGCTGGAGGCCCAGCTCGCCGCCCTCGACGCCGTGAAGCCTGGGGCCAGTTCCGTTGCGGTCGACCGCGCCGCCCGCCAGGTGCTCAAGCGGCACGGGGTTGGAGACGCCTTTGTTCACTCGACTGGCCATGGCCTGGGCCTCGAAGTCCACGAGCCGCCGCGCGTCGCCAAAAAGTACAGGACCCGCCTCGAAGCCGGCATGGTGATTACCGTGGAGCCCGGCATCTATCTCCCGGACTTCGGCGGAATCCGGATCGAGGACACCGTGGTGGTCACACCGCACGGCTGCGAGGTGCTCACGCCGACTCCGAAGGATCTGCACGTGGTCTGACCGGATCCACGCGCCTCATTCATCCATGAATATTGACGAAATCAAACAACTCATCGAACTTGTAAACCAGACTGGAATCGCCGAACTCGAACTGGAGCGCGGCGGCAACCGCATCCGCATCCGCCGCTCGGTGGCTGCCGGCACCCAGGAGATTGTGCTTCACCCGGCTCCTGCCTCCCAGGCCGCTCCAGCGCCGGCCGCGGTAGCCGCCCCCGTCTCGCCCGTGACGGCGCCCGATCCTGCCTTGGCGCTTGTCAAGTCGCCGATCGTAGGGACCTTCTTCGAGTCCCCAAGTCCGGGCGCACCACCATTCGTGAAGCCCGGCGATACGGTTCAGCCCGGCCAGGTCCTGTGCATTATCGAGTCGATGAAGTTGATGAACGAGATCGAGGCCGAAGCCGCCGGCGTGATCGTCGCCCGTCTGGTCGAAAACGCCAAGCCCGTTGAGTTCGGTGAGGCGCTGTTCAGTATCCGGCCGCTCTGATGTTCCGGAAAGTCCTCATCGCCAACCGCGGCGAAATCGCCCTGCGCGTCATCTGCGCTTGCAAGGAACTGGGAATCCGCACGGTGGCCGTCTACTCGGAGGCTGACCGCAACTCCCTCCACGTCCGCTTCGCCGACGAGGCTGTTTGCATCGGACCCGCCAAGAGCGCCCTCAGCTACCTCAACATCCCGGCGGTGATCAGCGCTGCTGAGATCACCAACGTCGACGCCATCCATCCCGGATACGGCTTCCTTTCCGAGAATGCCGGGTTCGCCGAAGTCTGCGAGATGTCGCGCCTTAAGTTCATCGGACCCAGGCCTGATGTCACCCGGCTCATGGGACTCAAGCAGGAGGCCCGCCGCGCCATGAGCGAAGCGGGAATCCCGATCCTGCCCGGATCGCCCGGCGCGCTCGAATCGGTGGAGGAAGCGATGGAGGTCGCCGACAAGATCGGCTATCCGGTGTTGATCAAGGCATCCGCGGGCGGCGGCGGGCGCGGCATGCGCGTCGTGGCCACCCCGGAGGACCTGCCTGCCCTCATGGCCCAGGCTCAGTCCGAGGCCGGAGCTGCGTTCGGCAACGCTGACGTCTACATCGAGAAATTCATCGGACGGCCCCGCCACATCGAATTTCAGGTGCTGGCCGACGAGCATGGAACCGTCCGGGTGCTCGGCGAGCGTGAGTGCTCGATCCAGCGCCGGCACCAAAAGCTGGTCGAGGAGGCTCCATCCCCGGCGGTCAACGACGCGCTCCGGTCGGAGATGGCTGCACAGGTTGAATCGGCGCTAGCCGCGGCGGGCTATTCCAACGCTGGCACCGTCGAGTTCCTGATGGACGAAGACGGCAAGCTCTACTTCATTGAGGTGAACGCCCGGATCCAGGTGGAGCATCCGGTCACCGAGCTGATCACTGGTGTCGACCTGGTGAAGAGCCAGATCCTAATCGCTGCCGGCGCCCGGCTTAGCGACCTGATGCCGGACGGCACGGTCCTCCGCGGCCACGCCATTGAATGCCGGATCAACGCCGAGCATCCCGAGCGCTTCACCCCGTCCCCCGGGCGGATCACCGGCCTAAACCTGCCGGGTGGCATCGGCGTCCGGGTGGACACCGCCGCCCACCAGGACGCCGTGATCCCACCCTATTACGACTCCCTGGTCGCCAAACTGATCACCCACGGCAGCACCCGCGCCGAGGCCATCCACCGGATGCAGCGGGCACTGGAAATGTTCGTCGTCGAGGGGATTTACACGACGATCCCGCTCCACCAGCGCATCATGGCCAACGCGGATTTCCAGGCGGGCCGCCTCGACACCCACTTCCTCGCCCGGATGCAGTCGGCCGCCGTCACCGCCCCCTGACCGCCTCCGCGATCTTAGCGGTCAGCATCCACTGCAATACCCCCCTTGGCGCGGACCCCGTGTGCAGCAGGTCCACCCGCGCCATGGCGCCCTTCTTGAAATCGACATCGAGACCCGGCTGCCCCAGCAGGTAACCCAAGAGACGCCCGCACAGCGGCTCGTGGCTCACCAGCAGCAGTTGCTCTTCGCGCAAGGCCCGGATGTCCGTCCAGACCTCCTCCGGATCCCCGCCGGGCACCAGCGCGGCGACCGTCACCAATTCCTGCCCGTGTCCCAGAATCTCCCGGGCAACATGCGCCGTCTCGACCGCGCGCCGGTAGGGCGATGTCAGGATCAAGCCTGGCGACACCCCTGCCGCCGCAGCGAGCCGTATCACCTCCTTGAGCTTCCTCCGGCCCTCCGGGATCAACGCCCGGTCCCGGTCCGCCAGCCCCAAGCGCGGATCCTCAGCGATTCCGTGGCGCAGAAGATGAACCTGCAAGGGCCGCGCTTCCTCCTGTCGTCGTCCGCATAGATCGTATTCTGTCATACTATGCAATGCAGTTGAAGGCAATTACCCCACAAGACGTGACATTCTTCCTCGCGTGCGGGGCTGCCGTATCGAGTCTGGTTTCAACCGCCGCATTCAACATCCTGACGGGAGCGGCCTTGGTTTCGTTGCTCGTGACCCGGCATCCCCTCCGTTTTCCCCCGTTCGCGGCACCCCTCGCTCTCCTCGCCGGATGGACCCTGCTCTCGCTCGCCCTCGCCGACACTCCCCGGGACGGATGGCCCCAGGTCCGTAAGTTCTATATCTGGATCGCCCTGCCGATGGCCGTCCATTCAGCGGTCCGGACCGCGGCGCAGGCCCGCGGCTTGCTCCTGGCCTACCTCACGGCGGCAACCGCATCGGCATCCTGGGCGCTGATCCAGTATTCCCGCAAGTGGTCAGCCGCCCGTGCCTCCGGTCTCAGCGAACAGGACGCCTACGTCGCCTACGTCGCCAACCGGATCACAGGATTCATGAGCCACTGGATGACGTTTTCCGGGGAAATGGTTGCAGCAATTGCCATTTCCGTGGCATGGCTAATGTTCGTAAGAACCCGCCGCCCGTGGATCGCCACAGCGCTTGTGGTCATGGCCGCCGCCCAAGTCCTCAGCCTCACCCGGACCATGTGGGCCGCCACCGCAGCCGCCTTGCTGTACCTGATCTGGAGCTGGCGTCCCAGGTTCCTGCTCGCCGTTCCCGTCGCTGCCGGACTCGTCCTTGCCGCCGCCCCCGGCGGCGTTACACAGCGCGTCGTCTCGCTCTGGAAACCCGGCAAGAAGGACTCCAACGAACATCGCTACTGGTTGCGGCTGACCGGCATCCGGATGATTGCGGCGCATCCTTTGCTTGGCGTTGGACCAGAACATGTGAAGCGGAACTTTGAGGCGCACTTGCCATCTGAAGCCCCGCGCCCGATCCCCAAGGACTGGTATTACGACCACCTCCACAACCTGTACATCCACTACGCCGCTGAGCGGGGACTCCCGGCTGCTCTGGCCATCGTCTGGCTGCTGGGGGTGGTGCTGCGCGATATGTGGATCGCACGCGGACCCTTCGAGGTCCAGGCCGCGGCGGGCTGCGTCATCGGCGCGATCGTTGCGGGTTGGGGCGAAGTCAATCTGGGTGATAGTGAAGTGCTAGCTTCGGTTTTGGTTCCAATCTGTTGTGCCTACTCGGTGATCCGCGATGCATGATCAGCAGATCGTGGTTGCAGGCGGGACGGGTGGACTCGGTTCGGAACTGGTCCGGATGCTGGCCGCCGAGGGGGCGTGCGTGGTGGCCAGCTACCGGTCGAACGCCGCCCGGGCAGAGCAGCTTGCGGGAGCCGCGACGCTGGTCCAAGCCGATCTCGGCGTCGCCGCGGATCGAGCCCGCCTGCTGGACGCCGCCCCCGGACTCACCGGACTGGCCGTCTACACCGGCAACCCGGTCCGCGTACCCGATTTCGAGGAGGCGCTACGGCTCTCGCACGAGGTGAACTTCCTGGGCCCGATTCTGTTGGCGCGCGAAGCGGCTGCCCGCATGCGCGAATCCGGCACGCCCGGCTCGATTGTGCTGGTGGCGACGATGCAGGCGGCGGCGCTGTTCCCGGGGTCGACCGCTTACGCTGCCGCCAAAGCGGCGCTTGTCCACTCCGCCCGGATCCTGGCCAAGGAGTGCCGGGGCAAGGCGGACATCCGCGTGAACGCCGTCTGTCCGGGCGTGAATCAGGCGGGGATGGCGGAGGCCAGCATCGCGGCGGGCAAGTATGAACCATATCTCACCGGCGGCGTGATTCCCCGGTACGGCCGGGCATCGGACGTGGCGCGGGCGGTACGGTTCTTCCTGGAGCCCGACGGTTATGTCACCGGACAGGTGCTGACCGTCGATGGCGGACTGACGCTCTGAGGGATCAGAACAGGTCCGCGGGCTCTAACCGATCAGATCGGTGGCAGTCGCCGTCAGTCCGCACTCTGGAATGTCGTAGGCGGCCGTCTCCCGCAGGCTTCCATCGAAGCGGTACATCAGGCGGGCTTCCGGGTTGATCAGCCAAACGTGCGGGACCCCGAGATCGTGATAGTCGGAGAGCTTTCGCAACAGATCGGACATCCGGTCATCGGGTGACAGTACTTCCAAAGCGATTAAGGGCGGGAACTCCGGGATGGCTTCCTTCGGCTTGTTGGGCCAGAAGACACTGACATCAGGCACGCGATACTTGCCAGGGCGCACACGGATCCGCACTTCCGGCCGGACGTAAAGGCTGCTCGTGTGCCTCCAGCAAAACCTTCCGAGGTTGTCGACCACCTCGGCGTGATACGTGTTCGGCATGCTCCTCTCGAATACCTCCCCATCAACGAATTCCCGATCGACGTCGGGGAAGCTCGTTCGAAGGTATTCAGTTTCGGTCATAAGGGGACTCAAAACGCCAGCCGGATTCCCAACTGAATCCGCCGCGCCGCCTGTGCCGCCGTGATCCGGCCAAAGTTCGGGTTCGTGTTCACACCCTCACGATTCGGAGTAAACGAAACACTCGGATCATTATAGTTGACATTGTTGGTCGCATTGAACGCCTCCCCGCGCAGTTCCAACTGCGTCCGCTCCTTGAACGTGAACGTCTTGAACAGCGAGAACGCCAGATCGAAAATCCCCGGCCCCCTCGTATCGGGCAAGGACCGCGGAACGTTGCCAATCGTCCAGTCGGCGGGATTGCGGAACGCATCGGTATTGAACCAGCGCAGTACGTTGCGTTCACCGCGCGGCAACTCGGACTTCCCGACCCAGTCCGGCCAGTTGATCCCGGTGAAGTTGTTCGCTCCACGGACATTGAGCGGCAGTCCGGTCTGCGCGGTTGAAATCCCGTTCACCTGCCATCCATGCAGCAGGTTGTTCCACAACGCGCCGCGCTTGGGGACCGGCAGTTCCCACACCGCGCTGACCACCAGCCGCTGCGCCACGTCATCCTGGTCGATGGCCCGCTCCAGGCGCCGGTTGAAGCGCCCCAGCCGGAAGTCCCCGTCCCCGCCGTTCCCACCGCCCAGCGAGGAGAACGCGTCGTTGATCAGCTTGCCGTTCGTGTAGGAGCTGAGGAACGTGAGTCCGTTCGAATAGCGCTTCTCCACGGTCACCTGCAGGGAATGGTAATTGCTCGACGCGCCGTGGCTGGCCCACGTGCTGACGCCGTTGTAATCCGGAAACGGACGCAGCAACTGCGACTGCGCCACCGTCCGCCCTGCTAGCGCTCCGGCCGCGATCTGCCCGAAATACGGATTGGCCACTTGGTTCTGCAGCGCGAGCTGCAGCCGGAAGTTGGCCGGATCCAACTGGTTGAGATTGTGGTTGCCCCCGAACAGCTTCGTCCCCTTGTTGCCGACGTAGCTGGCCGAGACCACCCAGCCCCTGCCCAACGCCTGCTGCAGCGTGAAGTTCCACTGTTGCAGATAGGGTGTCGGCGCGTTGCGGTCCTGGTAGCGGACATCCAGCCCGCGGAACGCGTTCGGGCCCCCGTCAGCCCCTCGCGGCTGAATCAACGCCGCCGGCCCCACGCTGAACTGGAACGCCTTAAACGGTCCCCCTCCCGGCGGGACAAAGGGCGTGTCGATCGAGAATCCGAACGCGTTTGAGTTGTCGCCCACGGTATCGCCGGAGATCGACTCCACGTAGATCACGCCGTACCCCGCCCGCACGGAAGTCCGGCCCTTGCCCCGTGGATCCCACGCAAAACCGATCCGCGGTCCGAAGTTGTTCTTGTCCGGATCGACAAAGGTCCTCGGCGCCGTGACACCAGAGTAGGTCATGAGCCCGTTCAACCCTGTCGACGAGTTGGATACGAACGGGTCGAAGTTCGAATGCCTGTTCCAGCGTTCGGTGGGCGCCGACACGCGGTCGTAGCGGAATCCCAGGTTCACCGTCAGGCGCGGTGTCAGTTTCCAGTCGTCCTGAAGGTAGAGCCCAGTCGTCCAGGAGTGGAAGGCAAAGAACGGACGAACGCCGATCGATCCGCCGCTCACTTCACCCAACAGGAACGTGGCCATTCCGATGCCCGTGTTCTGCGGCGTCTGCGGGTTGTTGGTAAGCGCACTCGAAAAATCATAGCGGCCCGATGGCTGCGAGCGGTTGATGAAGCTCAGCCGGACCCAGCGCTGGTCGATGCCCGCCTTGAAACTGTGGCTTCCGCGGATCCAGGTTAATGCGTTGGCCACCTGGATATTGTGCTGGCTGCGGTTGCCGCCGGAGAATCCGGATGAGCCGATGTCGGTCATCCCGGTGATCACCACCGGCGGAAACTGGTCCTGTGGAACGATCGCGGGATAGCCCAGCCGCCGCGGCCAGTCCTGGTCGAAGCTCGGATGAAGGAACGGCAGATACTGGCGCGTGGCTGCCACACGCAGGTTGTTGAGCATCGACGGCGAGAAGGTGCGGTCATAGGAGACCACCGCGTTGTGGTTGTCGCGCTGATCGTTGCGTGCCGCGGGGTCCGATGGACCGAGCCCCCAGCCGCGGTCCTGGCGCGTGTTGCGGGTCCGCGAAAACCGCAGGAAGAAGTTGTCGCGGTCGGTGAAGCGGTGGTCGCCGCGCAGGTTGAGCACGCCCTGGTCCATTGGGGAACTCTGCAGCGACAGGAAATTGAGCGAGTTGGTGAACTCATTCGTCGGCCGCTGGTTGGGCAGCGGCATGAACTCGAGCACCTTCAGCGACAGCGGATCCATGCGTGACCGCGCCACTTGATTGCCCGGCAGCGGATCCCGGACGAATCCCGCACCCGCTGGATTGGCGCGCGTGGTGGCCGGATCGAACGCCGGAATCAACTGCCCGAGTCCGTTGCGCGTGTTTGAGTAGTCGCCCGCGCGCTCCTGCGGAGTGGCCACGGTGCCCTGCCGGATGGCCGCGCTCCGGTGCCGCCACTGTTCATAACCACCGAAAAAGAAGGTCCGGTTGCGCCCATCATAGATCTTCGGGATCCTTACCGGGCCGCCGATCGTCCCACCATACTGGTTGTAGCGCAGCACGGGCTTGATCCGGTTCGTGCGCGGATCGCGCTGAGTGGCGAAGGCGTTGCGCGCATCGAGCGAGTCGTTGCGGACAAATTCGTAGAGCGATCCGTGGAACTGGTTCGTGCCCGCCTTGCTCACCACGTTGATGACGCCGCCGTTCGATTGTCCGAACTCGGCCTTCAACGCGTTGGTCTCGACGCGGAACTCTTCGATGGCGTCGACCATCGGCACTACCGAGATCTCGTTGTGGACCGGAACCGTATTGGTCCCGCCGTCGAGCAGGACCTGGTTGCCATAGATGGGCCCGCCGCTGAACCGGATTTGCGAGAATCCCTGGTTATTGGCGTCGGCGAATCCGTCGCTGCCCGGATTGCGCGGCTGTACGCCCGCTACCAGCTTCACCAGGTTGAACACGTGGCGGCCGTTGATCGGCAGTTCCTCGATCCGCTTGCGCTCGACCACGGTGCCAAGCGCCGAGTCCTCGGTCTGGATCCGCGCGGCTTCCGCCGTGACATTCACCGTTTCGGCCGCGGCGCCGATCTCCAGCCGGATGTCCACGCGTTGGCGCTGGGCGACTTCGAGCGTGATTCCCGACCGGCGGAAAGTCTTGAATCCGGTGATCGCCGCCGAAAGCTCGTACGGCCCCACCGGCAGTCCGGTGATCACGTACGTTCCGTCGCCAGTCGACCGGGTCCTGTAGGTGAGATTGGTGCCGGTGTTGCGCGCCGTCACCTCGACACCGGCAACACGCGCGTCCTGCGCGTCGGACACTGTTCCCGTGATCGTCGCCACGGGCGACTGGGCGAGAACACAGCCACCGAACAAAACAAGACAGAGCCTCATGGAGGCAGCGTAACACGAGCTAACGGATGGAAAGGACCGCGCCGGTGCTGATCTGTCCCAGAGTTTCCAACTCCAACGCC
>VFZX01000194.1 GCA_016871015.1 Acidobacteriota bacterium
CACTCCCGGATCGTCTTGAGAGCCCACGGCGAATGTAGTGTAGACTCGGCCACTGCCTAGACTGATTCTAAAGGGCTTGCCGCCTTCTTACCCCTTCAGGTGACGAACTTGGGCTAGGCTCGCGCCGCTGCCAGCGCTCGCACCTCCGCATCGCTCAGCGCCCCGTTGTAGAGACGCAGGCCGGAGAGGCTGCCATTGAAGTGGTCGTGGTCCCCGAGGCCGATCTTTAGCGGCTGATCGTTGGAGACGTCGTAGTCCGCGGCGGTGAAGCCGCTCGAGGCCGCCACCTGCTTGCCGTCCACGTAAAGCTTCAGGACGTTGCCGGCGCGGACCGCCGCCAGGTGCTTCCAGCCATGCCCCAGCTCGTAATCGTGGGTGACGCTGTTGCCAGCTTCGAGTGAATACACGTGGCCGGAGGGAAGGGTCCCGCAGAACAGCTTGCCCTGGAACACGGCCATCGACCAGGCGCGGCGGTAACGTACGTTCGGAGTCTTGTCGAGCTGTCCGGTGAGCGTCCAGGTGCTGCCGCTCTCGTAGCGATAGACCTGGGCCAGCGGCAGCGTCCCCGCGTAGAGCTTGCCGTTGTGGACTGCCATGCCCATCGATTCCAGTTCATTGCCAGGACGCCCGCAGGCAACCCAGTTGTTGTCGCCCTGGTAGCGGAACACCGTGGCGCCGGGCCAGGTCGACACGTAAAGCTCGCCTCGATAAACAGCGAAGCCGTACGTCTGGGTAGTGTCCGGCAGCACGCCCACGATCCTCCAACGATCGCCCTCGTACCGGTACACCTCCCCTTTGTCGTAGCCGGTGCCGAACAGGCTGCCGTTGTAAACGGCCAGGGCCTCGACGCGCCGTCCTTCGGGCGTTCCGCACGGCGCCCAGGTCTGGCCGCCTTCGTAGCGGAAGGTGCCGGCGGGCGCGTACAGCGAAGAAGCATAGAGCTGGCCGCGGTACACGGCCAGGCTCGCCACGGCCGGGCAGCCACCGATCTTGCCGCAGTCCGTCCAGCGCCCGTCCCCTTCATAGCGGTAAATCTTCCCGCCCGGCTGCTCGTTGGGCGAGGCGGAGAGAGCGGAGCCTGCCAGGTTGTAGCGTGCCGACCCGGCGTACAGCTTACCCTCGTACACGGCAAGGGCGGAAATTGAGTTACTCCCGTCGGGACGCCCGCAGTCGATCCAGTCGCCCCCGCCCGCATAGCGGTACACGTGGCCAGCTTCGTCCTTGCCGGCCTCGCAGGTTCCGGCGAAAAGCCGGCCGTCGTAGACCGCCAGACCCATCACGTACACGCAGTTACCGGGCCGGCCGCAATCGGCCCAGCTCCCCAGCCGGCCGTTGTCGATCCCGAACTGCACGTGGCGGTGATTGGACTGGCTGGTGGTGACGGAATTCGTTTTGATGTTGAAATTGAAACCCCGGCGGCTGACCGGATCATACTTGCTGAGGATGTCGCCGGCAACGTCGTCCAGCTCTTTTCCGGTGTTGACCCAGACGGCGATGGAGAAGTCACGGGCACCGAGGCGCAGCGGCGGGCCGTCGGGCACCTCGATAAAGCTGTCGCGCCCGTTGAACTTCGCTGCCGTGCGGGCCTTGCCGCGCGGCCCGGCGGCCGCCAGATCCGCGCCGTGATTCCGCCCGTGGAGGCCGTGGCTCGAGGAGTCCCGCGCATCGCCGGCAAGCTTCCAATGCGCGATCAGGGCCGTCCGGGTCCGGGCGGCAGACGCCGGCGCCGCCGTTGAAGCAGCGGCGAGAAAGTTCCGCCTCGTAAAGTTTCCGTTCACTTAGTAAGCTCCTCTGGGGTCAGCGCCCGATTGTAAAGCCGCACGTCGCTGAGGCTGCCGTTGAAATAGTCGTGGTCCCCGAAGCCGATCCGGAGCGGCCGGTCATTGGAGAGGTCGTAGTCGCCTGGGTTGAAACTGCCGGAGGCAGCCACCTGTTTTCCGTCCAGGTAAAGCTTGAGGCTGCCGCCGCTGCGAACCGCGGCCAGATGCCGCCAGCCGGGCCCGAGTTCGTAATCGTGCGTAACGCTCTTACCGGCCTCAATCGAGTAGACGTGACCGGAGGGCAGCGTGCCGCTGAACAATTTTCCCTGGAACACCGCCATGGACCAGGCGCGGCGGTAGCGTACGTTGGGGGTGGTATCGAGTTGCCCGGTGCGGGTCCAGGTCCGGCCGCCATCGTAGCGGTAGACTTCGGCCAGCGGAAGCGTCCCGGCGTACAGTTTGCCGTTGTAGACGGCCATGCCCATCACCTCGAGTTCCTTGCCCAGACGCCCGCAGTTGGCCCAGTTGTCATCGCCATCGTAACGGAAGACCGTGGCCGTCGGCCAAGTGGACACGTACATATTCCCCTCGTAAGTGGCAAACCCGTAGGTCTGGGTGGTGTCCGGCAGCTTGCCGATCGTGGACCATTCGGTGCCGCCCTCGTAGCGGAAGACGAAGCCGCCGTCCAGGCTCAACCCGTACAGACGCCCGTTGAACACGTTCAGCGTTGTCACTCGCCGGCCGTCCGGGGTACCGCAGGAAACCCAGTCGCGGCCACCCTCGTAGCGAAACACCGCGGCGGGCTTGTACCGGGAGGAAGCGTACAGCTTGCCCCCATAGACCGCGAGCCCGTATACAGAGCCAATCCCGGCAAGCCTTCCGCAATCCACCCAGCGCTTTCCCCCCTCGAAGCGGAACACCCGGCCACCTGGGGTGTCGTTCGGCGAGGGCGGCAGGGACGAGCCGGCCATGTTATACCAGGCGGACCCGGCGTAGAGCTTCCCTTGATAGGCCGCCAGGGGCGAGATGGCGTTGCTCCTGTCCGGACTGCCGCAGTCGATCCAGTCCGTGCCGCCCGCGTAGCGGTACACGTGACCCGCTCCGTCCTTGCCAGGGTCACACGTGGCGGCGTACAACTGGCCACCGTGCACGGTAAGGGCAAACACGTTGACAGCGTTGCCGGGCCGGCCCGCATCGGTCCAACCCGCATCAATGCGGCCGTTGTCGATCCCGAAGTGTACGTTGCGGCAGTTGGACAGGCTCGTGGTGACGTAATTGGTCTTGATGGCGAGGGTGAGGCCCCGCCGGGCGCCGGGGTCGTACTTGCTGAGGATGTTGCCCGCGGCGTCGTCCAGCACCTGTTCAGGTGCACCCAGGCGGCGATGGAGAAATCGCCCGTGCCGAGGCGCAGCGAGGCGCTGCCGGGCACTTCGATGTAGGCATCGCGGCCGTTGAAACGCGCCGCACCAGATTTGCCGCGCGGTCCCGGCGCCGACAGGTCAGCGCCGTGGTTGGTGCCGTGGTTCTCGAGTCCGGACGAGTCCCGGGCGTCGCCGTGCAGCCGCCAGTGACCGACGAGGCCGGGGTGGCTGTCCGGCGCAGCCATCGCCGCTGCGGCACCGCTCAGGAAGCCGCGCCGGCTCCAGGAATCGTGTCTCATGCCAGGAGAACTGATCGTACCAAAACTTCTGGAACGCTGGATTCGAATCCAGCCGTTGCGGACAGGAACGGAGCATTGTACTCTTGGTGGTTACCATGGCAGAGGCCCCAGCCCTCACGCGTTCTGAACTGGGTCGCACAGGCGCCCCTACGGAGCCCACCGCCATTCCAGCGGCTACGCGGCTTGTCTCGCTGGACGCCTTCCGCGGGTTCACGATGTTCTGGCTCTTGGGTGGGAGAGGACTCGTGGTGGCGCTCGGAAACCTCCTGCCCGCGCCGGTAGCCGCGTTGGTGGGAGCCGAGCTGAGCCACTCGGAATGGCAGGGATTGCGATTTTACGACTTGATCTGGCCAGCGTTCATGCTGATGGCTGGCATGTCCATCCCTTTTTCACTGGCCAACCGCCGGACCGGGCAGGACCGGACGCGGATTCTGCTCGACGCGTCGAAACGCGCGCTGATCCTGTTCCTGCTGGGGTCGCTGCGCACCTCCATCCATGAGAACCAGCCGCTGCTGGTGGAGCTGAGCAGCGCCCTCCAGCCGATCGGCCTCGCCTACCTCGTGGCTGTGATCCTGTCGTTCTTTTCTGTTCGCGTCCAGGCAGCCGCCGCCGCCCTGATCCTCCTCGGTTACGCGCTGCTGCTGGCGTTTGTGCCAGCGCCGGGAATGGCCGCGGCCTCTTATGAGAAAGATGGCAACCTGGTCGCGGCCGTGGATCTGATGGTGCTCGGGCGAACACACGAAGCAGGCTGGGGAACAGTCCTTTCGGCCATTCCAACCATTTCCACGACCATTTTCGGCATGATCCTGGGACAGGTGCTCCGCAGTCCCAGGACGCAGAGCCAGAAGCTCACGATCCTCGCCGCGTCGGGCGCCGGTGCGATCGCGGCAGGACTTCTCATGAGCCCCGTGGTGCCGGTCGTGATGAAGCTCTGGACTGCTTCCTACGGGCTTCTCTCCGCCGGTTGGGCTTGTCTCGGTTTTCTTTCTTTCTACTGGATCGTGGATGTATGCGGGTATCGCAAGTGGAGTTTTCCGTTCGTCGTGATTGGGATGAATGCCGTCGCGGCGTACATGGGATCGACGCTGGTGCCGATTGGCCGCTTCGCCGGAATTTTCACCAAGGGGATCGCGTCGCAATGGGGAGCCTTCGGGCTGGTTTTGGCCGCGGCTGTCCCGCTGGTGGCCAGATGGCTGATCCTGCTGTGGATGTACCGCAGGAAGATTTTCATCAAGGCTTGAGGATGCGGCGCGCGGCGTTATTCCTGCTGGCCAGCCTTCGCTGTGGCTCCCCGCCGCGGCGCAGGACGTGCGCCAGTTGCCCCACCGGTTTCCTGCTGGTGATCTCGGACCAGTGGAAGGATCCGGCCAGCTATGTCATCGACGAGCCGGCGAGTTTCTCCGCCTCGACCAGCAGCGGCTGGACAAGTACCACCTGCTGGAGCGTGACGGGGCGCCGCGCTACGGAACCGTTATGTTATTTGGGATGCAGGTCCAGGGCCGGTGGTGGCCGATCTCGCCGGTGTTCAATGTGTGAGTGACCTTGCGGGACGGCCGTTCCTGTCCACCGGCCGCACAGCACCCGGCTACAAAGTTGCGGCCCGCAATGCGGCAGTGCTCCTGCGCCGGGGCCCGCACCCCTTCCTGACCGTTCGCGAATGGAACGGCGGGGGCCGAGTGGCCTGGCTCGGGGTACACCAGGACCCGCGCGCGGGCTGCACGGTGACGGCGGCCGGGGAGGCAAAGTGCGGGGAACTGAAATGAGAGGCGCCGGCAGGATTCCGCTGCCGGGTGCCGGTTTGAAGAGTTACTCCGGCGCTTGGGCGGGAGTGGCGCGCATCCGCGCTCGGGTTGACATATACTCTCGAAATGACACTTTTCAGAGCGCTTGGTTCACTCTTCATCCTCGCAGCAACCGCACACGCCCAACTCACCACCGCCGGGACTTCTGTCACCGGACAGGTCACCGACCAATCGCAGGCCGCCATCGACAGCGCCAACGTCTCACTGCTTGATTCGGCCACTGGAAGCCGGCAGGCCGTCACGACCAATGAGGTCGGCCGCTACGTCTTCCTCAACGTCTCCTCCGGAATCTACGTGCTCACGGTCAGCAAGTCCGGATTCCAGGAAGCACGGCTGGCCAATGTCCGCGTGCAGGTGGGCTCCGTGCTGACGCTGAACATCACTTTGCAGGTGGGATCCACGTCCACGGCAGTGGACGTCACGGCATCGCCGCTCGCCGAACTGCAAACCACACAGGTCTCGGCTGGCAGCACGATCACCGGCATCGCACTCATGTCGCTGCCGACGATCGGCCGTGATGCCAACGCTTTCGTCACGCTGCAGCCAGGCGTCGCTCCAGGCGGCGAGATGGCCGGGAAAGCCAATGATCAGAACGTGTTCTCAGTAGACGGCGGCAACATCTCCTCCGACCAAGATGGTAACTACCGCAACTACACACTGTCATCCGGCTCGACCGCGCGGACCTCGGGTGGCGATCCATCCGGCGTTGTCCCCACTCCGACTGAATCGGTCGAGGAGTTCCGCGTCAGCGTCAACAACCAGACGGCGGACTTCAACGGCGCCTCCGGTGGACAGGTGCAAATGGTGACCAAGCGCGGAACGAACAAGTTCCACGGCTCGGCATACGAGTACTTCACCGGATCCAACTTCGCCGCCAACACGTGGGCCAACAACCGGAACAGCACGCCCAGGGCCAAGACTCACGAGCACCGGTTCGGCGCGACGCTGGGAGGTCCATTGACTCCGGCGTGGGGCGGGGCGAAGACCTACTTCTTCTTCAACTACGAGGGACGCCGGTTTCCACAGGTGATCACCTACCAGCGCAACGTGCCGACCAAGCTGCTGCGCGCGGGCGTGATCCAGATCCCCGACGCCGCTGGCAACTGGCGGCCATACAACTTGAGTGCCCGCCCGGTCACGGTCGACGGCACGACCTACCAGCCGGCCATGTGCGGAACCTCCAACTGCGATCCGCGCGGAGTGGGCCTGAACCCGGTGATCTCGGAAATCTGGTCGAAATACATGCCCGAGCCGAACAATCCTCTCGGCGGTGACCGGTTCAACACGCAGGGCTACATTTCGAACATCGCTCTGCCGGTGAAGACCAACTTTGCAGTCGGCCGCATCGATCGCGACCTGCATTCAAACCACCGCTTGATGTTGAGCTATCGCTATTTCCACCTCTTTCAATACACCACGAGCCAGGTGGACATCGGCGGATTCTTTCCCGGCAACACCAAGGGCGTACCCAAGTCGCTGACCGACCGGCCGCAGACCCCGTCGTTCTACGTCGCCGGCCTGACCTCCACTCTGACGCCGCGCCTCATTAACGATGTCCGCTTCAACTATACGCGGAATTCGTGGGAGTGGGGATCGGCCGGCGCTCCGGCGCAACTCCCTGGACTCGGAGCCGCTGTAGACTTTCCGCTGCTTCCCTACGAGACCTCGCGCGGCAACGCCCTCTCACGCTATTGGAACGGCCAGGACAAAGTGCTGCGGGACGACCTGAGCTGGATCAAGGGCAACCACTTGTACCAGTTCGGCGGCGCCTACACACGCTGGTTCCTGCAGCATCAACGGAACGACAACGGCCTGAACATGATCACCACGCCGACCTACCTTTTGGGAGCGGGCGAAGGGATCCAGACACCAGCCGCCTACATTCCATCGACCATCCCCAACAACCAGTTCGCCAATTGGAATTCGCTCTACTCGCAGGTGCTTGGATTCGTGGCTGAGGCGCGAGTGTTTTATCCGCGCAGAGGAGGCATCCTGCAGCCATTTGGCACGTCGATCAAGTCCCGCAGCGTCGTTCCCAACTACAACATCTACTTCAGCGACACATGGAAGATGACGCCCGCCTTCACGCTCATCTATGGACTCGGCTACCAGATCCAGATGCCGCCCTACGAACTCGATGGCAACCAGCCGATGCCGGTGGACCGCGAAGGCCGCAACTTCAACGCGATCGAATACCTCGCCCAACGGGAATCCGCGGCGCTGTCGGGCCGCGTGTTCCAGCCTGTGATCGGCTTTTCGACGATCCGCAACGTTCCGGGCAACCGCAAGTATCCGTACGATCCGGTGTATTCGGTGCTCAGCCCGCGCATCTCGATGGCCTGGAAACCGAGCTTCAAGGACGGGCTTGCACGGAAGCTGTTCGGGGCAGGCAACACGGTGCTGCGCGGAGGATACGGGCGCATTTTCGGACGCGTGAACGGGATCAACATCGTGCAGGTTCCGCTGCAAGGCACGGGGATCGGACAAGCGGTGGCCTGTATCGGAGCATCGAGCAACGGCCAGTGCCGCGGAACCGCGGGCGTGGATCCCACCACCGCGTTCCGCATCGGGGTGGACGGGATGTCCGCGCCGCTGCCCGGCGTGGAACAGAAGCTCGAGCAGCCGTTCTTTCCGGGCGTTGGCCGCAATGCGCCACTTGGGGAGAGCTGGGTCCTCGACAACCGGCTGCTGCCGCCGCGCTCGGATCAGTTCACATTCTCCATCCAGCGCCAGGTTCACAACCGCACACGCGTGGAGCTCGGCTACATCGGCATGATCAGCCGCAACGAAATGTGGCGCGCGGAGCTGAACGCCGTGCCTTACATGACCACGCTGAACGGCCAGGCGTTTTCCGCCGCCTTCGCAAACACGTTTCAGTCGCTCACCGCCGGACAGCCTGTTCCCGCGCAGCCGTTCTTCGAAGCCGCTTTGGGCGGCGCCAGCTCCCCCTATTGCGCCGCGTTCGCCAACTGCACGGCGGCGGTGGCGCAACGGTTGCGGGGCGACATCCTCAACACGAACGTGCGCCGCGTGTGGTCGGCGCTCGATGCCGCGCCAGGATGGACTCTCGGCAGGACGCTCACCAGCTCCGCACCGATCCAGACCTCGCGCGTTCCGGCGAACGTGAGCGGCGCCTCATCGAACTACAACGCCGCCTACCTCCAAGTGAGCTTCAGCGACTGGCATGGACTCACCGCCACATCGAATCTCACGTTCAGCCGCGCGCTCGGCAACGGCGGCACGACGCAGAACGGCATCAACAGCATCGACACGTTCCACCGCGAGTTGGACTACCGCGAACTCGGCCACGACATCCCCTGGGTCTACAACCTGTGGGCGCACTACGACGTTCCGGGATTCAAGGCCCAGCGCGGTCCGGTTGGCCGCGTGTTGGGCGGCTGGTCGCTCGGCCCGCTGTTCCGCGCCCAGTCCGGAAGTCCGCTGTGCGTGGGCACGGGCGCAGAGTCGCGCGGCGGATGGAGCGGAGGCTGCGCGGTGCAACGGTCCAAGTACACTGGCGGCAACACGGCTTTGCTTGGCGTCGAATCAACGGGACAGGCGGGCCGCGATGGAAACCCCTCGCGCGGTGGGTCAGGCATCAACATGTTCGCGAATCCGCAAGCGGTCTACGATACGTTCCGGCCGATGGTTCTCGGGCTGGACAACCGCAACGGAACCGTGCTCCGTGGATTCTCCCGTTGGAACCTCGACATGGCGGTGCGCAAGACGATTCTCGCGAAGGAAGGCATCGGCGCAACGCTCAACTTCGAATTCCTGAACCTGTTCAACCACTACAACCCGTCGGATCCGTCACTGAACGTGTTCAGCCCGACCACCTGGGGCGTTGTCGGAGGACAGGCCTTCGAGCCCCGGCGTGTGAATATCGGACTTCGAATCTTCTTCTAGGCTAACCGCTACCAGTTCGTGAGTGACCCGTCCGGGCGGTGGAACAACCGGTTCCCCTGGACGTGGCGGGTCACCTCCCAGAACATCTGCATCTGTCCGGGATTGAACTCGACTCCCAATCCGGGCCGGTCATTCGGCCACATCTTGCCGTCCTTGAAGTCGTAGAACTTGGGCAAGTACGGCGGCTTCTTCGCCACCACCACCGCGTACTCCATCAACGCCGGACCTGAGAACACGGCGCAGCAGTGCACCAGCGCCGCCTCGCTCACCGGACCCGTGAAGTGCGGAATCAGCCCAACGTAATGCGTCTCGCACAGCGCGGCATGCTTCCAATACTCAGTCAACCCGCCCGAATTCGGAATCGTGACGCGGGAGAAGTCGATCAGCCGGCCTTCAATCAACTCGTTGACGTCCCACCGGTCGCCAAAGTGCTCGCCCACCGCCACCGGGACCTTCACCATCGGCCGGAGCTGCTTGTAGACTCCCGGATTCTCGCTCCGCACTAGATCCTCAACGAAGAACGGCGCCAGCGGCTCAATCATCGATGTGAGGCGCACCGCGTCGGCGAAGTCGAACCGCGTGTGGTAGTCGATGGCCCAATCGCCCTTGGGACCCACCCCGTCGCGGATTTCCCGGCAGTGCTCGTAGGTTGCCTCCACCATGCGGCGCGAATCGTACGACTTCGCCTGGATGTGTTCCGGATCGGCGCCATGGGTCCGGTAGGCGCGGTAGCCGTCCTGCATGCAGGCGCGGGCGCTCTCGCGCACCGATCCTTTGTCCGGGTACGCCGTCGCGTAGCACTCCACGTGATCGCGCGACTTGCCACCCAGCAACTGCCAGACCGGCGTGTCGAGCGCCTTTCCTTTGATGTCCCACAGAGCGAGATCCAAAGCGCCCAGCGCGTGCAGGCGCTCGCGTCCCGCGGGATAGAAGTAGCCGCGGTACATGAGCTGCCACAGGTAGTCGATCCTTGTTGGATCCTGGCCAATCAATTGCTCGGCCATTTGCTTCATCAGGTCCGGGGAGCCTCCCTCGCCGATCCCCGTAATGCCGGCGTCGGTTTCGATCGTCACGATGTGGTGGCTTTGATTCACCATCGGGCGGTTGATCGACTCGGGCGCGGCGAACATGCGCACACGCGTGATCTTCATCTTCTTGAGCGCGGCTTCAGCACGGCGCTGGAGAACGGAGGCACCGGTGAGTCCGGCGAGTGTCGCCTGAAGGACGGAGCGGCGGGAAAGCAATCGCATATCCCGCGATGATACTACGCCAGCAGCTCCTTCACGACGTTTCCGTGGACATCGGTGAGCCGCATTTGCCGGCCGCCGAATGGGTAGGTGAGCCGTTTGTGGTCGAGTCCCAACAGGTGCAGGATCGTCGCATGCAAGTCGTGCACGTGCACCTTTTTCTCCACCGCGAAGTAGCCGAACTCGTCGGTCGCTCCGTGGATGGTGCCGCCTTTGGTACCGCCTCCGGCGAGCCACATCGTGAACCCGAAGGGATGGTGGTCGCGGCCGTAGCCCCGGTCGGGTGTGCCCTGCCGCGTCGGCGTGCGGCCGAATTCCCCGCCCCAGACGAGCAGCGTGGAATCGAGCATTCCGCGTGATTTCAGATCCTTGATCAGCGCGGCCATGGGCTGGTCGGTGGCCTTGCAGTTGTCGCCGTGTCCCTTGACCAGCGCGCCGTGCTGGTCCCATCGGTCGACACCCTGTCTGCGCGGCGACAGCAGTTCGATGAACCGGACACCGCGCTCAACCATCCTCCGCGCGATGAGGCATGCGCGCCCAAACTCGTCGGTCTCCGGCTCGCCGATCCCGTATAGCTTCAGCGTCGCCTTCGACTCGCGCGAGAAATCGAGCAGATCCGGCACTTCCGATTGCATCCGGAAAGCGAGTTCGTAGTTGAAGATCGCGGCGTCGATCTCGCTCACCGCCCCGTAGCGCTGCTGCACGCCCCGGTCCAGCGTCCGGATGAAGTCAATCTTGCTCCGCTGGATTCGTGGCTCGGGCTCGCGCGGCGCGATGTCAGCCACCGGATGCTGGCCCTTGCGGAACAGCATGCCCTGGTAGCTCGCGGGCAGGAACCCGGATGCGAACAGGTCGAGCCCGCCGGGCGGGATCATCCCGGTGTCGATCACCACGAATCCGGGAAGCTGCTTGCACTCGCTTCCGAGTCCATACGTCACCCAGGCGCCCATGCTCGGCCGGCCCTGGATCGGGAATCCGGAATGCATCTGGTAGTTGCCAGCGGTGTGTTCCGTGTTGTCGGTCACCATCGACCGGACGATCGCCATGTCGTCGACGCATCCGCCGATGTGCGGAAACAGCGTGCTCACCTCGGCCCCGCACTGTCCGTACTTCTTGAATTCGAAAGGCGAGCCCCAGAGAACCTTGACGTCGTTGCGCGCGTTCACTTTTTCGTCGTCAAACGGAAGAGGCGTCCCGTCCATCGCGGTGAGCTTCGGCTTCGGGTCGAAGGTATCCACTTGCGAGACGCCGCCGTCCATGAACAGGAAAATGACGTTCTTCGCCTTGGGCTCGTAGTGCGGCTTGCGGACCAGCATCGGATCCGGCGATCCTGCGGTCGCGGCCAGCCCCCGGTCCTGCGCCATTAGTGCGCTGAGTGCGATGCCGCCAAATCCGTTCGCGGCGGAAAACAGCATGTCCCGGCGTGTCATGGGATGAAGATGAACTCCTTCGAGTTAAACAGGGAATGCGCCAAGTCCGCCCACGCGCGGGCAGCCCCTCCTTCTTTATACTGCTTTTCCTGCGCCGCGAGGAAGGTGAGCGACTCGTCGATCTCGCCCGCCTCAGCCGGACGCCCGAATGCCGCCGCGAACATCGCCTGAAGCCGCGGACCCGCACCGGCATGGGCCGCGGCCGCATTGCGCGCCCAAACCGCGGCCTGGCTCTGCACGAACTCGTTGTTCAGCATGATCAGCGCTTGCGACGGAACGGTGGCCGCGCCGCGCCGCCCGACCGTAGTGACTGTCGGCGGATAGTCGAACGCCACGAACAGTGGCGGCAGAAAGTTACGCCGGATCCCGATATACACGCTGCGGCGGCGCGCTCCATCCACCGGGCCCGTGGGCGGCTTGCCCCGTCCATCCTGGTACTCGCTAATGTGCGGCGGCACCGGGGGGCCGTAGGACTTGGGTTCGAGGTTCCCGCTCACCGCCAGCATCGAGTCGCGGATCGCTTCAGCTTCCAGGCGCCGCACCGGCATGTGGTGAAGAAGCCGGTTGTCCGGGTCGGCTTGGGCCGCTGCCGGAGCCACATCGTTCGACTGCCGGTAGGCCGCGCTCAACACGATCGTGCGGTGCAGATCCTTGACCCGCCAGCCGGAGGCGGCAAAGCGCGCGGCCAAGGTGTCGAGCAGTTCGGGGTTCGAGGGACGCTCTCCGGTGGAGCCGAAGTTGTCGGTGGTCCGCACCAGCCCTTCGCCGAAATGATGCTTCCACACGCGATTCACGAACACCCGCGCGGTAAGAGGATTTGCCCTTGCCGTGAGGGCCGCGGCCAATTCCTCGCGTCCGCTGCCGTGGTTGAATGTGCCGCCGTTCAGCGCGGAGAGGAATCCGCGCGGGACTTCAGTTCCTGGGCTTCGATGATTTCCGGCTTTCAACTGTGGCAGGTTCCGCGCCGTGTCCTCGGCGCTGATCAATCCGAAGGTTGGATCATCGAGCTGGCGCGCCAGGATCTCCATTTCCTTACGCAGCCCGGCAAGATCACCGGCAGGAGGACCAGGCAGGGCCGCTGGAACCAGGCTCTGCCAGGCCGAGAGAAACGCGTCCATGTCAGCGAAATCGCGCCCGGCGAGTTCGATGACACGGGGATCCACCGCCCGGCCCAGGGCCGGGGGGTCGCGATTGTCCGAGAATACAATGCGGTCAACCTTGATGTACCCGGTCCGGGTGCGGTCGGACATCTCGAAATAGACAAGCTCTCCGAACATCTTGCCCATGCGCGAAGTCCGCCAGACGAAGCGTCCCGAGGGATCGGGCGTGAAACCGGCGTCGCGCCCGTCACCCACCAGCGACAGCCGCACTTCACCGGGCTGCCGCCGTGAGGTGTTGTCGAACGTTCCGGCGAGGCGCACGTGGAGATACTTGCGGTCAACCCGGAACGTCTTCGACGTCAAGAATCCTGTGAGCGCCGGAATCGCCAAACTCACCTCAAACGCCGGACCATCCGCGCGCCAGCCATCCATGCGAACTTCGACATCGCGCGGGTTCCCCTTGGCCGCGCTCTGGTTCCATTCGGCGAGTTCGCCGCGAACAATTCCGAGCCTCTCGGCAAAGCTCTGGTTCTCCTCGGAGGGCTTGGGTTTGGCGAGCCGCGCCACCGGATACAGCAGGTGATCGGGTTCGCGCGCCGCGTTCTGGATGTCGGCCGCCAAGCCCTGCAGCGGCAGTGGCTGCCGGACATCAGGGGGAACGGGCTTCACGTACTGCTTCACCGCTTCCGCCAGGTCGCCCGCAAATCCGCGCGGCTTCGCCTCTTCGATGCGGGCCTGGATGGACGCCATGCGTTCAAAGAGCGCCCGCTGGTCACGCGGTGCGTCGAGCGCCGCTTGGATCACCTGCTTGCTACCGAGCACTCCGCCTAACGCGTAGTAGTCGCGAGTGGGGATCGGATCGAATTTGTGGTCGTGGCAGCGGGCGCAGGCGATCGTCAGTCCGAGGAACGTCTTGCCGAAAGTGTCTATCTGGTTGTCGAGCTTCTCCGCCCGCACTTCGCCGAGATCGTCAGCCGCGTTGCGCTCTTCGTATAGCGCGAAGAACGCGGTTCCCAGGGGCGACTCGGCCGTCCCGCCCGGGCCCCGGCGCGGCGAAGGTATGAGGTCGCCCGCGATTTGCTCGCGCACGAACTGGTCGTACGGGACATCGTCATTAAAAGCCCGGATCACGTAGTCGCGATACCGCCAGGCGTTGAGCTTTTCGCGGTCGAACTCGTGGCCATCGGTTTCGGCGTAGCGCGCGAGGTCCAGCCAGTGGCGTCCCCAGCGCTCGCCGTAGTGGGGCGACGCCAGCAGCCGCTCGACGACCCGCTCATACGCCTGCGCGCTCAAGTCTGCGAGGAACTGCTCGACATCGGTGGGCGAGGGTGGAAGTCCGGTGAGGTCGAACGTGACGCGCCGGATCCAGGTGCGCCGCGCGGTCTCGGGCGCGGGCGTGAGCTTGGCGGCCTCGAGCCGGGCGAGCACAAACCGGTCGATCCAGGTGCGTGGCCAGGCCTGATTCGCTGTCTTCGGCAGGGGATGCTCGCGGTAGGGTTCGAGCGACCAGAGCTTGGAGACCGCGGTGGGCGCGGCGACGTTGGTTCTCGGGTCGGCGGCTCCGGCGCGGATCCAGGAGTTCAGATCGTCGATCTGCTGGTCAGTGAGCCGTCCGGCGGGCGGCATCTTGAGATCGGATTCCCGGTAGCTGATCGCGCGTGGAATCAGACTGAGCGGGATCTCGCCCGGCACCACCGCCGGACCGCGGTTTCCACCCTTCCGGATGGCATCGCGCGAGTCGAGCCGGAGATTTCCGCTCGCGAGCTTGGCACCATGGCAGGCGTAGCACTTTTCGGCCAGCAGAGGCCGGATGCGCGTCTCAAAGAACTCGACCGTCGACGCGTCTTGAGCGGAGATTAGCAGCGGCAGCAGAACAGCGGACGCAAGGCGCATTTAAAGAGCAGTATATATCGGCGGGCCGCGCCGTGTTAGCATCGGACAATATGAACGACCGCAGAACCTTCCTCTCCGCCTCAAGCGCCGCCGCGGTTCACATGCTGGCTGGCAAGGCCTCCGCCAACGATCGCGTCCGCGTCGCCGTCATCGGACTGAATGGACGCGGCAAGGACCACATTAAGGGCTGGCTCGCACAGCCCGATGTCGATCTGGTTGCGCTGTGCGATGTCGACAGCAAGGTCCTCGACGCCCGCGCGAGTGAATTGACTGCCAAGGTAAACCGCCCAGTCAAGACTTTCACCGGCATGCGCAAGCTGTTCGAGAGCAAGGAAGTCGACGCCGTGTCTGTCGCCACCCCGAACCACTGGCATTCGCTAGGAGCCTGTCCGAGAATTCCCGAACATCGTGGGAACGGATAGAACAAAAC
>VFZX01000195.1 GCA_016871015.1 Acidobacteriota bacterium
GGCGCGCCTGACTCCAGTCGCCCTTCGGGCTCCTTACGTCACGCGCGCCGGGGAAAAGGCCCCATTTTCTCCGAAAATGGGGCGTTCAGGAAACCAAGAAATCCGGAATATCGAGGTATTGACAATCGCGCGGAGAAGGTGTAAGGTGAAGATCGAGCCGCACCCGCCCTTGATAAGTGTCAAGCAAGAATCCAGGCTAAAGTGTCAAGGATGTGTCCGGTCGCGCATCCGCCGCTGAGTTCCGTAACGCACTCGACAAGGCGCTCGCAGAGATGGGCCGGACACGGACCAACACCCGGCTGGTGTCCGCGGCCAGGCCCTCGATTTCGGCGGTCAACAATGCGGAACTGGCCACCCGTCCAAGGCAGGGCAAGGGCCGCCGCTTGATGCTGGCCGCGATGGCCGGACTGGCGGCCGGTATGCTGTCGTTCCTTCTGACCCGGGAGATCATGCCCCCGGGCGAAGCCCAAGCAGAGGCCGCCGAGACTCTCGAGGTGCGGGACAACAGGAAGGCCCCGCCAGCCATCAAGGGCACCAACATCCAGCGGGGTCCGAAAAAGGGCGAGTAGCCGCTACTCGTTCACAATGCTGATGCTCGCGATGGTCCACGGACCAGTGCGGAACTCGTTCACCACGGTGCCTGAAGAGTCCACCTCGACGATCCGGCGGCCGGTGTAGTCGTTGATGAGCAGGTTGCCGTTGGGGAAGACGTCGGTCCCGGAGGCCCAGCCCATCCGCAGACTGGACTTGAGTCCACCGATCGAGCGGACCACCTTGCCGGCGGGTGTGACTTCGACCACTTCTCCAGGATCGGTCATGCTCACGAGAGTGTTGCCGTTGGGCAGCCGCAGACCACGGTACGGACGCCGCTTGACCCCGCCTTCTCCGGAATAAGACCAGACCATGTTGCCTGTGCGGTCCACCTCGATGATCTTGCCGAGCACTTCGACCGAGATGAGCGTCGTTCCCTGAGGGGTCCGGCGCGCGTTGCGGCTCTGCATGTTGGCGAGCTCCGGATGCGAGTAACGCCATACGATCTTCTTGTCCCGTGTGACCTCGACCGTCTCGCCCTTGCGCGCGTCATGGATCAACGTGTTGCCGTTCTCCAGCCGCTGGGCGCTGATCGGATGCTCCAGTCCCTCGTTCGGGCCATAGCTCCAGACCTCGCGCTGCTGCGAATCGATCTCCATCACCTTCTTCGCCGGACCGACCGTGTACAGCGCGCCGCCACCCGGGAGCGCCTGGACATCGTGCCCGCGTTGATTGGGTACGCGCCAATGGACCCGGCCCGACGGCCAGTCCATCAGGATCACCTCGCCCCCGGGACCATGGTCGGACACCAGCACACGCCTTGGCTTGGGCTTCGCGGCCAGGTGCTTGTCGAAGAAGCCGATCATCGCGGCTTCGGCCTTGGCGGCATCCTCACCCTTGAAACCGTGGCCCGCGGCGGGGAGCGTAAGGAGTTCGGCATGAGCGCCCGCAGCCTTCATCCGGTCGACGAGCCACACGGATTGCGCATGCTCGACGTACCTGTCCTCCGTGCCGTGGATCGCAAGCACGGGCGCTGCGTTCGGGGTCACCCAATTCAATGGGGACGCGCGGCGGTGGTAGCGGTCCTGCGTGGCCAGGTCGCCGCCGAGAAACATCGGCAGCACCTCGGCCGCATCGACGCTGGCCCCGTACGACTTGGTGAAATCCGTGGGCCCATAGTAGTCGACCACGCATTGCACGCGGCTTGAGAACTCACGGTTCGGACCGCTTCCTTCAAACTCCGCCACACCCGCCGTCAACCCGAGCATCAGCGCCAGATGGCCGCCCGCCGAGCCGCCCACCGTGCCGATCCGGTCGGGATCGAGGAACAGCCGGTTCGCATTGGCGCGCAGATAGCGGACCGCGGCCTTCACATCCTCGACCGGGGCGGGAAACTGGTGGGCGGGCGACAACCGGTAGTCCACAGTCGCGGCGACGTATCCGCGCTCGGCGAGCTTGAGGATCAGCGCGGAATACGACTCGCGCTTGCCGGCGCGGAAACCGCCGCCGTGGATGGCCACCACCGCGGGCCGCCGCCCGTCCGCGTTCTTCGGCCGTGCGATGTCCATCACCTGGGCGCCGCCGACACGCGAATATTCGATGGCGCGCTCCAGGATCACGGAGTCCGGTACGGCCTGTGCCAACAGCAGGAAAGCGGTGATCACTGAGCGACGCCCTTCTTTGCCTGGTAGAGCCGCGTGATCTCTTTGTCCGATAGTGGACGGCTGAACACCGACAGTTCATCGAACAGCCCGACGTAGGCGACGCCCAGGCGGATTGCGGATCGCGCGTTGTCCCAGGTGAAGGCTTCGGGAATTGATTCCGTGGTCCCCTGCTTGGCTCCGTTCAGAAACAGGGTGGCCATTCCCTTGCCGCCTCCGAGACCCGAGTGTGTGATGGCGACGTGGGTCCACTGGCCCTTGGTGAACGGAGTCTTTTTGACAGTCACCAGGCGGTTGGCGAATGCGGGAAACTTGTCCGCGGGCAGATTCTGCGGATTCCACTTGGCCAGGTCGCCGAAGACGCCTAGCCGGAAGTGGCGGGGCTTGTCGTCCTTGGTGAAGTCGACCCAAATCGCCGAGTCATTGTATGCGGAATCGGTCACCTGGATCGGGTCGCAGAATCCGGGTTCGAGATCCGTCTCCGGATCGAGCGACAGCCAGAACGAGATCGTGCCGGTCCACCCCGCGGCGCCCCAATTCACGTTGCCCTCGGCGGGATAGTAGACGGCCTTGGTGTTCTTCTTCTTGAATCGCAACGCGTCGCCGAACTTGCCCGCGCCTTTGGCAATCTCGATGTCGGGATGGTGGAGTCCGGGCTTGGCGTCCTCACGCTTGGCGTACGATGTCGCCGTGTGGATCTGCTTGCTGCCTTTCGCAATGTCAGCGTCCAGCCCCTTGTCGAACGAGGCGTGGAACAGCAGGTCCTTCTTCTGCGCCGCAAGCAGCAGCGGGATCAACAACAATAGAAATCTCATGATTAACTCCTTTCCGCCTTCCATCGGGCGGTTCCATACTCACCGAGGTCGACTTCACCCGACATCCGGCCGCCGTCCATAACGCCGCGGAAGCCGTAGTGCAGAGTCTGTCCCTGATATCGCCAGGAACTCGAGAATTCGACCCTGGCGCCATCCACGTGGCCCTTCACGGGCCCCCAGCCGAGGCGCCCTTCGTGTTTCCCGCTGAGCTCGGTTCCGTTGGTTTCAATCCGCACCTTGTGGCGCGTCGATCCAGGATTAAAGGCGATCTCGATGTTCCATTCGCCCGCGGGATTCACGGTTGGCGCGGCGGGCCGCGTCGCCCGGCGTCCTTTGGGTGCGGCCTTCAAGATCCTCTCCAGGCGGTCGGCCACAATGCGCGCTTCACCTTCCTTCATCGCCACGGGCCGGATCCGGAAGCTGAAGCCATCGCCTTCCGCGTGCGACATGATCCGCGGAGTTCCGCTGAGCAGCCGCTCGCCAATCTCGCCCGCGGTGATTCCGTACCGCTGAGGATCCCAGGCCAGATCGATCGTCGGAAATGGACTCGCGCCGGCCGCGGGCTTGAGCGCCGCCTTCACGCCGAGCTTTTCCATCCGGCCTCCGATCTCGTTCAGCCATCCATTCCAGCGGTTGTATTCGCCTTGGAGGTCGTAGTCGTTGAACCATACATCGAGCGCCGCGACCAAGCCCATGATTTCTTCCTTGCCCACTTTCATCGCGCGTCCGAATGTGTGGTGCGGGGAGGAATTCGCCCAGGCCGCCTGGATCCACAGCCTTTCGCCGATGAGCAGGCCAGAGGCCTGAGGTCCACGCAGGAACTTGCCGCCGCTGTAGGCGGCCATGGACGCGCCCCGCTTCAGGTATGGATTCGGATTGTGTGGCAGCTCGGCCGCCGCGTCCACCAGGATGGGGATGCCGTGCCGGGTCTTCAGCTCAACGAGGTGTTCCAGCTTGATTGGACCGTTCGGCTCGCCTGTGCCGAGCATCATGATCATCGCGGTGCGCAGAGTCACGGCGGCCGCCAGCTCCTCGGGACGCGCCACCTCAACTACCTTCACGCCAACGGTCCGCACGGCCTGGTCGTAGGCGTTGCGGGACTGGCGCGGAATGATGACTTCATTCTTGAGTCCCGTGAGGTCGGGGAGCTGCTGCATCTTCTCCGGATCCCGGCCAGCAACGCATCCTGAGGTGGCGTGGGTCAGGGCGGCAGCGGCGCCGGTCGTGATGATCGCGGCCTCGGCGCCGAGCTTGGGCGCGATGTAGGCGCTCACTTTCTCCATCAACTCGTCGAGGTTGATGGGCCAATAGGAGGCCTCCTCCATCGCCTTCTTCACTTCCGGACGGGTGAGCGCACCGCCGTTGATCGTGTAGGTGGCGGTGAGGTTGATGAACGGCTGTCCACCGATCTTCGTATACACGCTAGAGGACTCGCCCGCCTGGGCCGGCGACAGGCCGAGAAGACCCGCCCAGCCTGCGCCCTGGATCGCCTGGCGGCGGTTGAAACGCGTGGCCATGATGCTATCTCCTGTTCAGGTATTTCTTGGGAATGAGGGCGGCGATGCTGCCGAAATAGGTGACGATCTTGTGCTCCACCACGGTCCCCATGAGGAGGTGCGCTTCCGGTTCGGTGAGCTTGTAGTCGGTGGTCAACCATTGGATCATATCCGAATTGGCCATGCGCAGGCCCTGATCCATGCTGGAGGAGAATTCGGGCTGACTGCCGATCGATACGATGTGCTCGCTGTTTTCCAGGCGCGGGATCGAGATCCGCTTGCCTTTGAGAACCTTCACTGTGAACTGGACGTCGAGCGAGGTTTCGACGCCGTTGCCGAGCCCCTCGCCATCACCCTGCAATGCGTGTCCGTCACCGACGTAGAAGTGGGCGCCGGGATGGTAGACAGGGAAGTAGAGCGTCGCGCCCTCGACGGTGCCGTTGTAGTCCATGTTGCCGCCCCAAGATCCGGAGGGACCGGACGTCTCGACCTTTTCGCCCGGGGGCGCGACTCCGATGCATCCGAGCATCGGACGAAGCGGCAGCTCGAACTTGAGCCCGGAGCCCTGCTTTAGCCGCGGACTCGTGACGCCCCGCGCGAGGTCGATGTCCCAGGGGATGAGGTCCGCGCGGCCAGGACGTAGCGCTCCCATCTCGTAATGGTTCGGGTAAAGGCTCTCGATCGAACCCGGCGACAACGCGCCTGGAGAGAGGCGGTAGGTCGTATAGCCGTAGTTTCGGTTACAGCGGACCTTGTCGAGATGCACCTGGAGCGTGTCGCCGTAGTCAGAGCCTTCGATGTAGAACGGGCCCATGAGCGGGTTGCCGCTTTCCGGGTACACGTACGGATGCTGGATGTGCTTGACGCCTTTCCAGTCGGCGCCCCCGGAATCCCAGGTCCGGGTGATGACGGTGTCGCCGGACTGGACTTTGGCGACGGGTTTCTTAAACGCGGAAAAGACGCGGGAGTGGTGGTCCGGGTAGACCTCGTGGGTGGCGGCGGCCGCCGTGGCGGCGATGAAGAGAAACAGGCGCGGCATGGGTTGATTATGGCGCGCCGCAGGTGATCAACGCCACTGGGCGGTTGGTTGTCTAACGGAGCGCCGCGCGGGCTTCGGCTTCGGATTTGGCGGAGAGGAGCTGGGCGAAGACCCTCTGCGCCCGGCTGTGGTCCGTGATCCGGTCAACGGCGCGGGTGCCTGCGAGCGCGGGAAAGCGGTCTTTGATCAGACTCCGGATGGCATCGTGAATGGCGCTCAAGCGGCCTTGTCCGAAACCCTTCTCAACACCCTTCTCGATGCCCTTCTCACGGCCTTCCTTCAGCGCATCCCGGCGCAGTTTTTTCCCAGCCTTCGTTCCGGCCAAGATCTCAAGAGTCTGTTTCTCGAACATGGCAGCAAACCTCGCAACTTCTTCTTCAGAGTACCGCACCCTGGCGTGGGTCAGGAACTGGCTGATCAGGTCCTCGTCGCCTTCATTGCGCAGGAGATCGATCGCGCGTTCCATGTCGCGCCGCGAGTGGCGCGAGAGGGGCACCAGCGTCAGCACCGGCAAGCGGTTCATCCCGAACAGCCATCGGGCCGCCGTCTTCCAAATCTTGCGATACCGGACTCGAAGCTTGCAAGACAATGCGCCACGATTGCGATAGAAAATACTGGGAAGCTTCGCGGGAACATCGGTCTCCGTCATCAAAATGATCGAGGCTCTGATGCTGCGTTTACGAAACCTGGGCACCAGCGATAAGGCGATCGCCCGCTCGAGGATTGCAGTCTCCTCGCGGGAATTCCACCGTGCGAGTGATTCCACGAGTTCGATCCGCCACTCGCCACCGGGATGCTGGCGGATCTGGTAGAGGTGGTCGGCGATCTTTTGTCCGGGAACGATCTCACGGTCAAGCTGCCGGACCTCGGCAGGCGCATCCACAGCGAGGCACCCCGCAACCGCCAGAAATGCGCGGCGGTCCCGCTCCGCCATCCGCTTCGAATTATGGTCGAGTTTTCCCATATATCGACAAAATAGCGTACTGAGAGCTGAGAGGTGATCGTGGACCCGCGAGTGGCCCACCTGTCCCGCGAGCGCAAGTGTATGATACATCCATGTTCCTCTTGCTCATGCTGTTGCTCGCACTGCCTGCCCTCGCGCAGGATTACAGGGGCCGCGTCCAGGGCGTCGTCACCGACTCCACCAACGCCGCCATCCCACAGGCCACCGTCACGTTAACCAATTCCAACACCCGCACCGCCACGGTCCGCGCGGCCGACGAGCGCGGGCAGTACCTGTTCGACTTCGTCGAGCCGGGAACCTACAGCCTTACGGCGGCGAGCCAGGGCTTCGGATCTTTTTCGAAAGAGAACATCCAGGTCCTGGTACGGTCCGACCTCACCGTCAACATCGCGCTCAGCGTGGGCGACGTGAACCAGACGATCACGGTTTCTGACACCGCGGTCGAGCTCCAGTTCAACACCACCACCCTGTCGCAAACCATCGACGGAAAGATGCTCAAGGAACTGCCGGTGCTGGCGCGGAATCCATTCACGCTGGCGCTGCTCGATCCGGCGGTGGTGAACCGCTACTCGGACGTCTCGCGCCGGAATCCGTTCTACCAGTTATCGACCACCGGCGTCGACGTGGGTGGGCAGACCAGCGGCCGCAACGAGGTGCAGATTGACGGATCGCCGATCGGAGTGGGCTCGCGCGGATCCTACGCGCCGCCGATGGACGCGGTGCAGGAGTTCACCGTGCAGCAGAACTCGGTCGACGCCGAGTCGGGATTCTCGGCCGGCGGCGTCATGAATGTCGGCATGAAGGCCGGCACGAACGAGTATCACGGGAGCCTCTACTACTTCGGACGCAATCCGAAGCTGAATGCCGTGTCGAACGCGTTCACCCGCGCGCCCAACGTGGTCCGGAATCACGTCTATGGCGGCACGCTCGGGGCGCCTATCCGCAAGAACAAGCTGTTCACGTTCTTCACGTTTGAAAAGTGGAAGAACCGCCAGCCCTATACCAAGGTGATGACGCTGCCCACCGATCTCGAGCGAACCGGCGACTTCACCCGCACCTTGAACAGGGCCGGCGTTATGCGGCCGGTCTTCGATCCGCTGACGACGCAGACCAACACGGCCACGAACGCGGTCACGCGCACTCCGTTCCCAGGCAACCGGATTCCGGCCCTGCGCATGGACGCGACCTCCAGGCTGTTCCTCGGCGATATCTGGCAGCCGAACAATCCTGGCGACGACGCCACGGGCATCAACAACTACCGGACCGGATACGCCTGGTTCCTCAACTATTGGAACTTCTCTAACCGCACCGACTGGAACATCACTTCCAAGTGGAAGACCTTCGCCCGCTACAGCGTGATCCGCACACGGCTGGACAACAACAACTACGGCGGCACGCCCGCCACCACGTCGGATAACGGCGGACTGATGGATGCGCTGAACGCGGCCTTCGACAGCGTCTATACGCTCAGCGCGCGTACCGTGATCAACTTCCGGCTCGGGGTTGTGTATTCGGAAGACGAGTACGATTCGGAATGGGCCAAGCTCGGCGAGAAGGGCCTGGAGAAATATTGGCCCGGCAACGCATGGTACAAGCCCTACCTGGCGGACACACCCGCGGTCTATTATCCGAACCTCAATGTCGGCGGCGCCACGTTCGGAAAAGGGAGCTGGTGGAGCTACCGGCCGCGCAAGTATTCCTACCAAGGCAGCATGGGCCACGACCGCGGCCGGCACTACATGAAGTTCGGCATGGCCTACCGGCACGCCTTCGAGTACTCGCAGTTGCCGAACCTGGGCTCGTTCCCGTTCAACGCCACGCCGACCGCGAACACGAATCTCGCGCCGAATCTGCTCGACACCGGAAGCGCGTGGGCGACATTCCTGCTCGGGTCGATCGACAACTCGCTCCAGGCCAACTACGTTTCGCCGCGCTATACCGAGCAGGACCAGTACGGCGTCTTCTTCCAGGACGATTTCAAGCTCAACCGCCGGGTTACTCTCAACCTGGGTCTGCGGTGGGAATACGAAACCGCACCGTCGGAGCGCGAGCTTCGGCTGTCGCGGTTCCTCGATCTGTCGAATCCGGTACCGGAGTTCCAAACGGCGCCGGTGATGCCTCCCCAAGTCGGGACCATCGCGGGCGCGGTGAGGCCCACCTACACCGGCGCCTGGGTCTACGCCGACCAGGAACACCGCGGACTCTATCACGCCCCGGCGCGGAACTTCCTGCCGCGGCTGGGTGTCGCCGTGCGCGCCAATGACCGGACCGCGGTTCGTATCGGCTACGCGCGCTACGCGGTTCCGGTGATGAGCATTCTCGGATATTCGTGGCGCCTGCCCGCGACCGACGGCTTCTCGGTGACCTCAACCGGACCGGTCCAGTTGCAGGGCGTGCCGCAGGGAGTCTTCTCCAATCCCTTCCCGGCGTCGAATCCTCTGGTGGCGCCTCTGGGCCGTTCGACGGGACGTTACACCAACATTGGCGGCGCGGCCACCTGGTCCAATCAGAACCTGAAGACGCCGATGAATGACCGCTTCAACTTCACTGTGGAGCGCGACCTGTTCGCTGGAATGAAGCTCGACGGGACGTTCTTCATGAACTTCGGGCACAACATGGTTCCCGAGGGACAGGGCGGCAACGCGGGCTTCGGTCGCGTCCGGAACATGGTGGATCCGCAGCTCAGCTACACCTACAAGACGCAGCTCACCGCCGCGGTTCCCAATCCGTTCTTCGGGACTCCGGCCAACGTGATGCCGGGCCAGTTGCGCGCCCAGCGGACCGTGCAGCTGTCGACGCTGTTGCGGCCGTATCCTCATTACGCGGATCTGAGCGAGGGATTCATGACCGGCGTCGAGAACCGGTACAAAGCGCTGCAGTTGCGGGTCCAGCGGCGGTTCGCCAACGGATACAGCCTGGTGTGGGGCTACAACTACAATCGCGAATCAACTGGCGGATTCTTCAATGCGCCGGATGAGTTCGCCAACAAGTTGTCGATGATCCCGGCGTCCCTGCCGCGCCATCGCATGACACTGGCTTCGACGATCGATCTGCCGTTTGGGCGCGGACAGCGGTTTGGTGCAAACGCGCATCCAATCCTGAATGCGATCTTTGGCGGATGGTCGACCAGCCACATCTTCATGTGGAACTCGGGTTCGTTCCTGCGGTTCGGGCAGTTGGATGTTTCGGGCGAGCCGGGCAAGCCGGCACGCGACTGGTCGCGGTGGTTCAACACCAGCGTATTCAAGCAGGCGACTCCGTTCACGCCGCGGACGAATCCGTTCCAGTATGAAGGGCTCACCGGACCCAACTTCTGGAGCCTGGACAGCACGCTTTCAAAGAACTTCTCAGTGACCGAGAGGTTCAAGCTGGAGTTCCGGTTGGAAGGCTACAACCTGACGAACTCGGTGATGCCGGGGAATCCGAACCTCGCGGTGACGAGCACCCAGTTCGGCGGCATCACATCGCAGGTCAACTACGGACGCGAGGTGCAGTACACCCTGCGGCTGCATTTCTGAGGAATCCCGCTATTGGCCGCCGTACACCGCCTGGAGCTTGCGGTAGTGCTCCAGGGACGCGGCGGCCTTTGCTTTTTCGCCAGCCGCGAGATACGCGCGATAGAGCTGATAGACCGCTGCGGTACTGGCGGGTTCCTGCCGGACCACCTGTTCGAGATCTCTAGCCGCTTCCAGATGGCGTCCAGCCGTTGACCGTAGCTTTGCCCGCTCGCGCAGCAGCATTGGATGCGCGCCTCCACACCGGTCCAGGACATCGAGCTTCACCGCGCCCAGCCGGGCGAGTCCCGCGGCCGCCAGGGGCTGACATCCGGCGCGCATCGCTTCGCGGTAGTATCGCAGGGCCGACGTTGAGTCGCCCGTCAACTCGATCGCGTTGCCAAGGTGGGCGGACACCACCGGGTCCGGCTTCAGTGCCAGCGCGGCGCGATAGTAGTCCGCCGCCTTGGTGTGATCCTGTACGTCGGACGCGTAGTGCCGGCCGAGCAGGTAGTGCGGCTCGGGATCGGCGGGATCGAGTTGCATCGCGCGATTCATCAGCATGCGGAACAGCAAATGCTGTCCCGCCGCGTAGTAGGCTACGGCCAGCGCCTTGGTGTCGTTGGCAGTGGACGGAGCACCCGCGGCGCGCAGCTTGCGGATCGCGGTATACGATGCTTGTAGACCCATGTCCTGCGCCAGGCACACCACCGCAACGCTCAGCAGGGTCACGGCTTTGGCGTTGATCATGGTGGTCAGTCCCGCCACGTGCCAGTTCCTGCCCGGGCTGCAAGCGAAAACTCCGGAGGAGTTCGACGCCTACCTCGGCGTCACGGAAGCGGGAGGCGATGCACGGGTGAAGCAGGCGCGGCGGTTTCTCTCCGAGTATCCCGCATCGGAGCTTTGCCTGCGCGTGTGGGAGCTGCTCGCCGAAGCCTGCCGTGCGCAATCGGACGCCACCTGTGCAATAGAGGCAGCGGCCGAGGGGCTCAAGATCGCGCCGGACTATCTGCCCCTGCTGACACTGCACGCCTCGGTCGAGTCGAACACTTCGCCAGCGCCATCCGGCGCCGCTGCCGGGCGCGCGCTCAAGCTGCTCGATGAAGTGAAAGCTCCCCGTCACGTGGCGATGGACACCTGGATTCGCGAGACCACGCGTCTGCGCGCCGAGAATCTGGCGTCGCTGGCGATTGCGGCGTACAAGCGCGGGAACAGCGCTGAAGCCGTGCGGCTGCTCGGCGAATCGGTGCGCGTGGACCCGAATCCCGCAAACCAGTACCGGCTGGGCATGCTGTATCTCGAACGGGGTGAGCCGGCCAAGGCGCGGGGGTTGCTCGATCAGGCCGCGCGATCGTCCGATCCCGCGATCCGTGAACGGGCTCGATCGGCTCTGGCCGGTTTGCGGCGATAGCGTGCCCGCTGGTATACCTTGAGGAAACCATGCTTGCGTTCCGGCTCATCCTTGCAGTAACCCCGGCGGTCCTGCTCGCGCAGTCCGAACGCGGCAGCATCACCGGACTGGTCACCGATCCCAGCGGCGCGGCCATCGCATCGGCTGAAGTAGTGGCGATCCATCGCGACACCAACACCGCGGCACGCACCACGGCTTCGACGGGCGGCGAATATCAGGCAGCGAACCTGCTGCCCGGCGTCTACCGGATCGAGATCAGCTCGGGTGGATTCAAGAAGTTCGTGCATCCGGCCGTGGTGGTCGCGGTCGGCAGCTCGGCCCGCGTGGACGCGCAGCTTCAGGTGGGACAGGTCACCGAACAGGTGGAAGTCAGCGCGGCGGCAGTGACCGTGCAAACCGACAACGCGAAGGTATCGACGCAGATCGAGGCGCGGATGGTCGACGAGCTGCCGCTGGTGGTGGGCGGATCCATGCGCAGTCCGTTCAACCTGGTGGCCGTGGTTCCCGAGGCGCGCGGAAGCGGCCAGACGCTGTCGATCGGCGGCGGACAAGCAGCGGCATGGGACGCCACGCTCGACGGCCACAGTGTCGGCACGAACCGTTCCGGCGACACGGCGGAAGCCGCGCTGAACACGCCGTCGGTGGAGGCGCTCACCGAGTTCACGGTGGACACCAACGGTTTCAAGGCGGAATACGGACAGGCGAGTGGCGGCGTCATGACGTTCGCCTCCAAGTCCGGAACCAACCAGTTTCACGGCTCGGCGTACGACTTTCTGCGCAACGACGTGCTCGACGCGCGCGGATTCTTCGCCACGCGGCGGTCCATCTACCGGCAGAACGACTACGGATTCACGGTATCGGGTCCGCTGTGGCTGCCCAAGATTTACAACGGGCGCAACCGGACGTTCTTTTTCGTCTCCTACGAGGGATTCCGCAACCGCGTCGGCGCCAACAACACGATCCTGACCGTGCCGCCGCCGGAGATGTACCGTGGCGATTTCACCAACTGGGTGGACACCAACGGCGCCCGCATCGCGATCTATGATCCAGCGTCGACCCGTCCGAATGCCGCGGGCAACGGCTTTATGCGGGATCCCTTCGCGGGCAACCACGTTCCGGTCAACCGCTTCTCAACCACGGCGAACGCGATCGCCAAGTTCGGCCAGGCCGTCCAGCCCAATCGCGGATTCGCGCCAGGATCGAGCGACTACGTGCGCCGCAACTACATCGTTACGGGCGGCACCATGATCCAGCCGACCGACAAGTGGAGCGCGCGCGGCGATCACGTGATCAACTCCAACCACCGCGTGAGCTTCCTGTGGAATGCGACCGGGTACCGCAACAAGCCAGGTCCGCAGGGTCCTCCCGGACTGCCGGAGCCGCTCTGGAACGGGCAGATTCAAGCTTGGGACACTGAGTCCATCCGCGCGACCCACGACTGGACCATGTCGTCGAGCATGGTGAATCACTTCTCGTTGGCGGCCAACGGATTCACGAAGAACAGCTTTTCAGCCAATGTCGACAAGAACTGGAAAGACAAAGTCTGCATCGCCAACGTCGTCGACTGCAACCAGAACTTCCCGACGATCAACCTCACCGACTTTACTTCCTGGGGCGCCGTCTCCTACAACGGGACGCGCCAGCCGGGATGGGGCCTCAAGAACGACCTCAGCTACATCCGCGGCGCGCACACGATGAAGCTCGGCTTCCAGTACCAGGATCAAAACGCCGACGGATTCGGCCAGCAGGACATCGCCGGACGCGCCGACTTCAGCTATCTCGGCACGTCGATTCCGGGCCAGACGGCGTTTCCCGCAAGCGGTGGCAGTTCGTTCGCCTCGTTCCTACTCGGCGACACACATCTGGGCCGGACCGAGACGATCCGCGCTGTCACGCAGCGCTATCCCTATTTCGGTTTCTACGCCCAGAACGACTGGCGCGTCACGCGCAAGCTCACATTTAACTTCGGGCTGCGCTACGACTTCACGCTTCCTCCCACCAACAAGAAGGATGAGTACTCGGACTTCAATCCGGACCGTCCGAATCCTGGCGCGGATGGCCGCCCGGGCGCGCTGTGGTTCGCCGGGTTCGGACCGGGGCGGGAAAACCGCAGAAGCCTGGTTCCCGGCTGGTACAAGGGCATCAGCCCACGCGCCGGGTTCGCCTACTCGCCGGACCAGAAGACTTCGGTCCGAGGTGGATTCGGGCGCTCGTTCGCGCGCGTGACCGCGGTCCAGGGCAGCGGCCACTTCGCCGGGTTCATCGGCCAGTACGTGTTCACCAACGCGACCCAGGGCGTCCAGCCGACCTTCAAGCTCGACCAGGGATTGCCCGCCTACAGGCTTCCTCCGTCAATCGATCCGGCGTTCTCAAATGGGAACACGGTCGACTGGTGGCAGGGCCAGGAGATGACCCGCGCTCCGGAGAACCTGTTCTGGACGTTCTCCATCCAACGGCAGATGGCCGCCAATACGGTGGTCGAGATCGGCTACAACGCGATGATCGGCACGCACCTTCAGACCGGGCTTCTGAACTACAACCAAGTCCCCACGGCGGCCATGAACAGCCTCATCGAGCGCTTTGGCGTTACGCAGGCGTTCAATATCCTGCGCTCGGACATCAACTCGGCGGCGGCGCGCAACGCCGGGATCACTGCGCCGTATCCGAGTTTCGCCACGCAGCAGTTGCGGACCGTCAACCAGTCGCTGCGCCCGTACCCGCAATACCAGCAAGTCGTCACCGGGGTCCAGAACGGCGACAAGAGCGGGCACTCGAGCTACCACGCCATGGTGATCAAGGCGGACCGCCGCTTCTCCCGCGACCTGACGTTCCAGTGGAGCTACGTGCTGTCGAAGCTGATCACCGACTCCGACACCTATTTCGCCAACGACAACTCGGCGACCGACCACTACAACCGGCGGCTTGAAAAGTCGATCGGCGACTACGACCGGACCCATGTTCTCAAGTTCGCCACGATCTACAACCTGCCGGCGGGGAAGGGACAGCGGTTCCTGAATAGCGGTCCGCTGAGCCAGATTCTGGGTGGATGGAGGCTGGCGGTGATCCAGTCCTACTCGAGCGGCGCGCCGCTGGCGCTTTCGCGCACGAATCCACTGCCGATCTTCAACGGCATCGCGTATCCGTGGGTCGACGGCCACGACAACTGGCGCGCGCCGCTCAACGGTGACTTTGATCCCGCGGTGGACCGTTTCCTGAAGCCGTCCAATCAATTCCCGGTGCAGCCCAATGGATTCGGCAACATGACCCGCCACAATCCCAAAGTGCGGTCCTGGTGGGGGAAGAGCGAGAACATTAGCCTCGCGAAAACGTTTCACTTTAGCGAGCGGATTCGCATGGACTTCCGCGGGGAGGCGTTCAACCTCTTCAACCGTGTAATCTTCGGGACCGGAAATGCGAACCTGAATTCGACCACGTTCGGTATTGTTACGGGACAGGGCAACGGTCCGCGGGACATGCAGTTGGGGTTGAAGCTCTACTGGTAGCGGTTAGATCTCGCCCTGAAGCACGAAACTCGCCCAGAACACGGGGTGTTCCGGCAGTACGAGAGCACCCGCCTTCACCTGTCCGGTCCGGAGCCGCCGCAGCACTTGCAGCTGTGCGTCGCGCAACGCCCGCGCCCTGTCCGCGCCGAGCGCCATTGACCGGTAGAACTCGCCCACGAGCAGCGCTGCCGGCTCATCAGCGACGTTCCACAGCGAGGCCACCACCGAAGGCGCGCCCGCATAGAAGAACGCGCGCGTGAGTCCGAGAATCCCGTCGCTCGAAAGCTGGCCGAGTCCTGTCTTGCATGCGC
>VFZX01000196.1 GCA_016871015.1 Acidobacteriota bacterium
AGCTCTTCTACCGCCTCATGCAGCAAGCGGTCTCGACCCCGCCCGCCACCTATGAATCGATGATCAGACAAGCTCCAACCGGCAACCACAACCTGTAGTGTGCTGCTGAGTGAAGGGGATATCCACTACGCTGAGATCGAAGCGAACGCTCCCTACAAGAGCGAATACTTCCGCGGCGAGATCTTCGCAATGGCCGGTGGACCCATTCCTCACGGCGAGATCATGATAGCCGCGTCTGCCGAACTCCGCGCCCGGATCAACCGCAGGCTCTGCCGGGTACTGCCCGCGGACGTCAGAATCAGGATCGCCGCGACCGGACTTCAGACCTACTCGGACTTCAGTGTCGTGTGTGGCGCGGCCGGGCGCGCGCAAGGGCGCACCGATTGCATCGAGAATCCGGTGCTGATCTGCGAAGTCTTGTCACAGAGCACCGAAGCCTACGATCGTAGAGCCAAGTTCGAACTTTGCTCCTGTCACAGACCCGGGTCCGCGCGGAGCTCTTCCGCCACGCACGAGATGGGAGCTGGACCCTGACCATTGTCGAAGGACCAGACTCGGAATTGAGCCGCGTTGACGCCGCCCTCACCGGACGGTATGCTGGCTAAACATTGCGGCGCAACCTGCTCCTCCTCGCTGCCACCGGCGCACTGCTCGCACAGCCGGACCCCGGCGTCCGCAAACAGGCGCTGAGCGGTCCCGTCACCGAATCGAACTATCCATCCCTCATGCAGACAGTCCGCGACTGGGGAGACGATCTCACGCGCCGCGGGACCTTCCTCACCCAGCAGGACCTCAACCTCACCTTCGGGCGATTCCCTGGCTATTCTCTGGACGCTGAGCGCAACCTGCGCGCCTGGGTCAAGGTGCTCGAATTCGTCGAGGCGAACGGAGGCAAACTCGGCTCGCTCACCCGCATCGATCAATCCAAGCTCATCGCCGGACGACCCGGAACGGTGGTACTCGAATACATCACTGGCGACATCCCAATCCAAACGGGCGGATCCCTGATCCTCGGCCAGAACTTCTTCAACAACCGCCCGCGCCCCCAGGTCACCGATCCCACCGGCGACAGCTTCGTGAGCTTTGAGACCAACAGCCGGACCGCCGCGATCGAAACCTACGCGGCCCCGATGTTCGGCATGTACTCCAGCATCTTCCTCCAGCAGCCCATGCCCGCCTTCCGCGTCACCAAGGGCCAGTTGAGTAAAGGAGACCGCGTCACGATCCGCGTTGGAGACCGCCGCCGCGGCAGTCCTGGCTACCGACCGGATGGCGCGACGCCGAGGCACTCCAACTGATCGCCTCAGCCGACTTCCGCGGCGATGGCGTGTTGATCCCCGCCGGACTCGTGGGCATCCGCATCTTCAGCGACGCCGCTGTCCGCGCCAATGCGGTGGTCCCGTCGATCGCCGCGGTAAACGAGCCGTTCTCCGTCCGCCTGCGCCTGGAGGATCAGTACGGGAACCCCGCGCAGTTCAACGGTGGCGAGTTCACCGTAACCGCCGCTGGACGTACGTTGGGGAAAATCATGGTCCGGCCCGGGGCCTCCACCGGACGGCTCGACGGGGTCCGGATCGCCGCCGCGGGTGGATACCGGATCGAGGCGCGCGACGCCACCGGACTGCTCGACGCCGTCAGCAATCCCATGCTCGTCGAAACAAACCCTGTCCAGCGGATCTACTGGGGTGAACTGCACGGACACTCAGCCCTCGACGAGGGAACCGGCTCCGCGCCCCGTTACTACGAGTTCGCGCGCGATGTCGCCTTCCTCGATTTCGGATCCCTCACCGGCCACGACCTGTTCATGTCACGCATGGGCTGGGACATTGTCCGCGCTGAAACCGAAAAGGCAAACCGGCCAGGGGAGTTTGTCGCCTACATGGGCTACGAATGGACCCAGCGGTTCGCCTTCGGCGGCCACCACAACGTCTTCTTTAAGACCGACAAGGGCCGCTATGTCACCCGCTGGGAGGCGCCACGCCCGGATCAGCTCTATGCCAGGCTCCGCGAATCGGACAACACCGGCAACATCCTCATCATCCCTCACGCGCACGAACCCGGCGACTGGAACTTCAACGACCCCAAGATGAAGCGCCTCATCGAGATCTACTCGATGCATGGCAGCTTTGAATACTTCGGACAGCGCTACCTCCGCCGCGGACACCGAGTCGGGCTGATCGCCGCCAGTGACGACCACACCGGACACCCCGGCTACAGCCCCGCCATCATCGCCACACGCAACGGACTCGCGGCGGTCTACAGTCCGCGGCTCGACCGCGACGGCATCTGGAACGGCCTGAAGGAACGCGCCACCTACGCCACCTCGAACGCCCAGCGGCCCGTCGTGAGGCTTACCGTGAGCGGCAAGACCCCCGGCCAGCCGCTCACCGCGGGCACTACACCAGCGTTCGACGCGCGCGTGCTGGGAACCGCCCCCATCGACCACATCGACGTCATCCACAACGGCAGCGTCGCCTACCGCCGCGACTACCTCACGCCGTCCGCCAGCGGCGGCAAAACCGCCGTCCAGGTGATGCTCCACACCGGAACCGAGACCAAGGGCGACGACGTTGCCTCGCCACTCGGAGGCGCCGGTTGGGGCGGCTGGATCGAGGTCGAAGGCGCCCGCATCACATCGATCGCGCCCCTCAGCGTGGACCACGTCACCGACGAGTTCCACCAGGTGGATCCGCGCCGCGTCTGGTTCACCTGCCGCACCCGGGGCGATTTCGACGGTGTGCTGCTGCACTTGGACTCCGTACCTGGAGACGCCCGCGTTCGCGTAATCGTCTCCGATCTCACCGGATCCGCGGGCGGCACGGGAGCCTCAGGCTATATCGTGCGGCCACCCGGTCCGCCGGTCCGCGATGCGCTGCATGAGGCCTCGTTCCTGCTGCGGGACATTGCAGCCAAGCCCGGCGAGTCGAAGGTCCGCGACAATGCCTGGGTTTACGCGCGCCACGTTCGCGCGGAGGGCGAATGGAACGTCGGATTCCAGTACCGCCCCGCGCAAGCCCCCAAGCAGGACGATTACTTCTACCTGCGCGTCGTACAAGTGGATGGCGAAGCGGCCTGGGTGAGCCCGGTCTGGATCGGAGAGAAGCAATGAGAGTTCTCGCGCTCCTCTGTTCCGCTCCCTGGTTCGCAGCCGCTGCGGACGATCCCTTCGGCGCGGCGATCTACCAAAAGCACTGCGCCACCTGTCACGACGCGCCGGATCCCGCCGCACGGATCCCCGCCAAGGCGGCGCTCCAAAAGATGCCGGCCGGTGCGATTCTCCGGTCCCTCGAGTCCGGCGTGATGCTGCAACAGTCCGCCGCGCTGACACGGATCGAAAAGCGTGCCGTGGCGAACTTCCTGGGTTCCGCCGAGGCCGTAATGCTCGATCCCTCGAAGATCACCAACCGCTGCGCCGCCTCTGACTGGAAACCCGCGTCCGCGCTCGCTGAGTGGACCGGTTGGAGTCCCGCGTCCGACAACTGGCGGCATCAGCCCGCGCCGGGCCTTGACGCAGCTTCTGTCCCCAGGCTCCAGCTTAAGTGGGCGTTCGGATTCCCCGGTGGAACGGTGGTCCGTTCGCAACCCGCCGTCGTCGCCGGACGCCTGTTCATCGGCAGCCACGATGGCACGATCTACTCGCTCGACGCCAAATCCGGCTGCGTCCACTGGACCACGATGGTCACCTCGCAGGTCCGCAGCGGACTCTCGATCGGCCGCGTCAACAACCGCTGGATCGCACTCGCGGGCGACGCTGCGGGCCACATCCACGCGCTCGACGCCACCACCGGAGCGCCGTTATGGAAGATCCGGCCCGACGCGCATCCCGCCGCGATGGTCACTTCAACTCCCGTCCTGCACGAAGGACGGGTCTACGCGGGCGTCGCGTCCTACGAAGAGGGGTCTGCGGTCACGCCGGCCTATGTCTGCTGCACCTTTCGCGGCAGCGTGGTGGCCTTGGATGGCGCCACCGGCAAGCTCATCTGGAAGACCTTCACGATTGCCGATGAGCCCAAGCCCGGGAAATCGAAACGCGGCAACAAGACCGCGGGGCCCTCGGGCGCCGGCGTCTGGTCCGCTCCAACGCTCGACCCAACGCGCGGCGTCCTCTACGTCGCCACAGGTGACAACTACTCCGATCCTCCCACCGGCACCTCAGACGCCGCCATTGCACTCTCCATGGACACTGGCGCGATCCGCTGGGTCCGCCAGTTCACCGCGGGCGACGCATACAACTCTACCTGCCCACATCCGCAGAAGTACAACTGTCCCGATTCCGATGGACCCGACTTCGACCTCGGCGCCTCGGGCATGCTCGTCTCCCTGGCCGGGGGACGCCGGGCTCTGATCCTCGCACAAAAGTCCGGCATTGTGCACGCCATCGACCCGGACCGCTCAGGCGCGGTCCTGTGGCAGTCGCGCGCGGGGGAAGGCGGCGTGCTCGGCGGGATCCAGTGGGGTATCGCAACCGACGGATCGAAAGCCTACGCGGCGGTGTCAGACATTGCATTCGCCCGTTCCTACCCGGCCGGCGGCGGGCAGCCGGTCCGCAGCCTCAACTCAAAGAAAGGCGGCGGGCTGCTCGCTTTCCGGCTCGACAATGGCGAGCGCATGTGGCACACTCCGGCGCCGCCATGCAGTCCTGAGCCGTGCAGTCCCGCGCAATCGGCTGCGATCACATCGATGCCCGGCGTGGTGTTCTCCGGATCCGTGGACGGACATATTCGCGCCTATTCGGCTTCGACCGGTGCGATCGTCTGGGACTACAACACGGCGCGTGAATACGAGACCGTGAACGGCGTCAAGGCCACTGGCGGATCGATGGACGGCGGTGGTCCTGTGGCCGCGGGCGGCATGCTGTTCGTCGGCTCCGGCTATGGACAGTGGGGCGGAAAGCCCGGAAACGTTCTGTTGGCATTCGAGGTGAAAAAATGAAATACTCCTGGCTTCTGCTTGTCCTTGCTGGTACGCTGTTCGCGCAGACCAAGAAGATCAAGACCGGACTCACGTGGGAAGACTACGCCTACACCATGCCGGCCGGAGTGACGGCTCGCGAAGTCACCTACTACTCGGATGGTGTCGCCTGCTACGGCAAGATCTTCTTCCCGAAAGGATTCGCCGCGTCTGACAACCGGCCCGGAATCGTGCTGGGGCAAGGCTGGGCCGGCACACACTACTCGATCGAAAAGTACGCCGCCAGGTTCGCCGCGCGTGGTATGGCCGCCATGGTGATCGACTACCGGGGCTGGGGCTTAAGCGACGGATTCGCCGAGCTTGCCCGTCCGAAGTCGCTCGAATTCCCGGACTGCCGCAACTGCCGCGACGATCAGCGCTTCACGCGTGAGACCATGTCCGTCACCATCAAGCGCACGCGCCTGATCCCGCTGAAGATGGTCGAGGACTACCGCAACGCGATCTCCTACCTGCAGGGCGAACCCGGCATCGACCGCGAACGCATCGGCGTGTGGGGATCGAGCTTCGCCGGTGGACACTCCCTTGTCACCGCGGCGCTTGATGCCCGTGTCAAGGCGGTCGTGATCCAGATCCCTGGGATCGGCGGGAAGCTCGTCCAGCCGGGTCCGTACCAGCCCGATGCCAAACTCCTCGAAGACGCCATCCGCCGCGCCCGCACCGGCCAGGGGGAGGAGTACGAAACCGGATACTCAGTGCGCCGCATGGTCGACGTTGAAACGCAACAGGCTGTCGCCGAGTACCGCCCGATGCACTACGTTCCGCGCATCGGACCGCGTCCTGTGTTGATCATGGTCGCCGAAAACGAAGAGCTGATGAAGAACGAGCATCATGGAAAGGCCGCGTTCGACACGCTCCCCGGACCGAAAGACTTCATCGTGCTCCGCGGCATCACACACTTTGAAGCCTACACGGGTGAGGCGTTCGAAACCGGGTCCAAAGCGGCGGCGGACTGGTTCGAGAAGTACCTGGCGAAATAGCCTAACGCTTACCGGCCGGGGCTGGCGCCATCCGGATGGTCCTGATGGTCAGCTTGTCCCCCGCAAGATCGCCGGACACCTTCACGTACTCACCAGCAAACGGCGCCGCCTTCGCCTTGTTCGCGATCACGACGATCTCCGCCCGCCCGTCGGCAACGAGCACTGGATCCCAGCCTTCCTTGACGCACATCTGCGCGCACTTCTTGGCGTGCGGGTCATTCCGGGCATTGTTCCTGCCACAAGCGGCGTCGGATATGTAGCCCGCGAAATCCGCAGCATGTACCGAGCCTGCGAGCAGGACGAACAACCGGATCATGGCTCAGTGCCCGTGGGACGCGGCCGCCTCCGCGATCACCGGCGGACGTGCTCCCGGCGGGACCGCGACCAGCATGTCTTCCTTGCGCATGATCAGCGCCGCAGTGTCGTAGGCCGCCAGTTCGAATCCGTGGCCGTGCGTGATGGCATCGGTGGGACACGCCTCAACGCAGTAGCCGCAGAATATGCAGCGCGTGTAGTCGATGTTGTAAACCGAGGCGTACCGTTCGCCGCCCGAAATCCGGACCTTGTCGGTGTTCTCCGCCGCCTCGATATAAATGCAATCGGCGGGGCAGGCTGCCGCGCACAAAAAGCACGCGACGCACTTCTCCATCCCATTCTCATCGCGCTGAAGCTCGTGTTTACCGCGGAATCGCTCCTGAAATACCGGCGGCACGTCCGGATAATCCTCTGTAACGGTGGGCTTCATCATCTCCTTGAATGTGATGCCCAGCCCCTGCACGATCGCCGACGCCGACTTGAAAACCTGGTTGATTGCCATCTGTCCTCGATTTGGTATTTCGCTACTCCCGCCGGGAGTCAGTGATTTCTCGACCCTCAGCCCGGCTTCCACGCCGGTACGTCATCGCCTGCCTCGAAAACGGACCTTCCCGCCCGCTCTCCGAGTTTCTCCATGTCCTTCTTGCTGAACCCGTTCCACGCCGCCGATACGGTGCCGTCCTGCTCGATCACGAACAGCGACGGAACATGCGTAATGCCGTAGTGGTTGCTGGCCGGATATCCCTCACCACGAGAATCCACCAGCGTTTCGAAGCTGACTCCGAAACGGCTGTTGAATGCAGCCGTGGAAGCCGCGTCATCCTGCGAGATACCAACCACGCGCAGTCCACCGCCGCTAAGCCGGGACAGGTACGGCAACGTCAGTTGGCAGGTCGGACACGAGACCTTGAAGAACGCCGCCAGCACTGGACCACTCCGCAACATTTCATGCAGGTCCTGTTTTGCACTGTCCAAACCTTGCAGTTCAAAACCGGGCGCACGGCTGCCTGCGGAAATCATCTCCTTGCGCGCCGCCGTTGCCACAGAATCAGTGTAGCAGTTCGGTCCCACGCCCTGATCAACGGAGGGCCGCCCGCAATTCGTCCTCGGTCTGGGCGCTGAGCACCCGCGAGAAGGCCTCGTCTACCTGCCTGTAGTCAAGGCGTTGGAGGTCCTTCTCCAACCCCTTCTCAACACCCTCGACCAGAGCTTCTTTCCGGGTCTTCCGAACCAACTGCCGGCCCTCTTGGTCTCGGCCAGCAGCTCGAGGACTTCAGCACCCGGGTCACTGAATGAACAGAGCGGGCGATGCTCTGGCTGGGTTCGCGCCTCGGTGTGTATTCGGTTTTTAAAGATCTGGTGGGACGGAGTGGGACAAATTTTTGTCCCGCTTCGCTGTGGAAGAAGATGACATGATGTGGCCCGTGAGAAGCTGCCGGCCCGAACGGTTTGAAGATACACCATTGTCAACGGGGGTGAAGGGGTGGGAGGGTATTTGGCGTAGGCCAATGCGAACGGAAGTGGTTTAGGATCAATTGGTTGGGGGGATTCAACTTTATTTTGGTTTTAAGAGAACGGGTTTGGGAGAGGATGCTGCTGGTCCGGAAGCTGTTGATTCTATTGGAGTGCTGGTCCAATTGTTCCACCTGGATGCAAGCACGAGGTCTTCCGCTGATTTTTCGATGAACCAGAAGAGTGCCCCCAAGGTCCCAGCCAGAGGATTGGAACGCCGAATCGTTGCCATACCTCCAGCGGCGGTTGCGTACTACTCGACCCGAAGCGCGGCGCCCAGCGCTACCCTTAGAACGACATCCTCAGGTTCAACTGAGCAATCCGCGCGCCGGCTGTGCCCGTCAGCACGCCGAAACGCGCCGACTCGATGTTGGTATCGACGCCCGTGAAGTTGGTGTGGTTCAAGCTGTTCAGCATCTCGGCGCGGAACTGCAGCCGGTACTTTTCGCGGATCACATGACTTCGGCCAAGAGACAGATCGAGGTTCCAGAATCCGGGACCCTCAATCGCTCCATTCCCGACCGTTCCGGGCCGCAGTGTCGCCCCGGACACGCGGCTGACCGGAACCGGTGCAAACGCGGGGCGATTGAGATACGCGAGATTCGTCCGATAGCCCGCATTCACGGGTGACGAGGGGTCGACCAGATCCGGCCGCTGTCCATCAAGTGCATTGGGCTGGCTCAACGCCAAAGGCAATCCGGTTTGCACCGTGAGGATTCCGGCGACCTGCCATCCGCCCGCGACATGGCGCATGAACCCTGCGGCGGGCTTCGGAAGTTCGTAGATGAAGTCGCTGACCAGACGGTGATTGATGTCGCCTTCGGCGCGGCCGAGGTTGTCCTTCAGATTGAAGAAGTCCTGAATATAGAGGTTGCCGAAACCGAGGTCGCCGCGATTGTAGGCGAGAGCTTTTCCCCACGTGTAGTGCAGGTTTACCAGCAGCCCTCGGCTCATCCTCTTCCGCAGCGATGTCTGCCAGGCGTAGTATCGCGTGCTCTCGGAATTGTCGTGGAAGCGCTCGGCGCCGATGGCGGGATTCGGGCGGATTCCCGTCACCCGATCCGGCAGATTGTACCGCCGCAGGTTCACGAACTTCACACCCCGTGTGCCGACCACCGCCGTCTCGAGCGCGAGCGTGTTCGTGAGCGCCCGCTCCATGGTGAACGAGAAGTTCATGCTGTAGGGAGACCGGATCTTCGGGTCAATCACCTGGAACGCGGGCGCCGCTGTTCCCTGCGCGACGAGCGCCAACACGTCTTCGTTGTAGGCCGGGTACCGTACGTTCAATCGCTGCCCTTCGAGACGCGTCAACTGCACGCGAAACGGCTCCTTCGGCGAGTTCTGCACGGCGTTCTTCACGATCTCGCCGTTCAGGTAAGTGAACAACGTGGCGAAGCCGCCGCGAATGACGGTCTTCCCCTTGCCGTCCGGGTTGTAGGCGAAGCCGAATCGTGGACCCATGTTGAATGCGTCCTTGTCGTAGGGGTTGTTCGCCGGCCGGAACGCACCCACGCTGAAATCAGGGAAACTCAGGCCGTTCGGGTTGTACACGTGGGGACCCCGCTCGCGGTCTTTGTTCGCGGTGAGATTCGAGAAATAGTCGTAGCGGAGGCCAAGGTTCAGTGTTAGCTTCGGTGAGAGACGCCAATCATCCTGCAGAAACAGGCCGAACTCCTTGGCTTTTCCGTCGAAGTCGTCGCGGCCGAAGGTCATCTGAATCGTTGTCGGGATGTTGGCCAGAAGGTCCGCTTCGTTCTGGTAGCGGAGCACCGGGTTCTCGATGTTTGCCGACCCGATTTCGCGCGCGAAGTAGATGCCGCCGAACTTTAGCGAATGGCGGCCGGCCGTGACCGCGGCCTTCTGTTCGAAGCTCCGGTTCGGCGCACCGATGAAGTTCAGCTCACCGCCCTGGCTGAAACCGAGCGCGTTGATGGCGGGAATACGGCGCCCGCCGAGCTTGGTTTCCTTCTTGTTGGGGTCGGCGAGATCGAAGATGCCGTCGTTGCGGAAACGATCGTTCTTGTTGTAGCCGAAGCGGCTCTCCATGGTCCATGTGGGCCGGATATGAGTGAAGCTGAAGTTCAGCCGCTCCTGCGTTCCCGTGAATCGCCGCGGGTTGGTGAGATAGACGCGAGGAACCGTGCGGCCGGGACGGCCGCGAACGTAGGTCGCGGTGAGTTTGTTGGTCGATTGTGATCCACCAGTCCGGCTTTACGGTGAGGTGGTTGTCCTTGCCGGACTGTGTGCCGGCCCCGATGAACGCTCCGGTCGCGGCAGCTTCCGGTGCCGGCTGGTTGGGAAGAGGATAGCCGTCGAGGAAAAGCTTGTACTCCGGCACGCGCGCAAGCATCGCCGCGCGCAGCCTCGGGGACGGAACGTTCTCCTGCAGGGCAACGAAGGAGCGATCCTGATAGCCTTCGTAAGCGCCGAACAGAAAGATTTTGTCGCGCCGGACCGGGCCGCCGAGCGACCCGCCGAACTGGTTGAACGTGACACCCGGGCGCGTTCGCAGGAACTGGCTGCGTCCGTTCAACTCCTCCGCATTGAACAGCTCGAACAGGCTCCCATGAAGTTCGTTGGTTCCCGACTTCGTTACCACGTTGACATTGCCGCTCAGTGCACGGCCGAACTCCGCCGAGAAGACGCCCTTGCTGACCTGGACCTCCTCCACCGCTTCCATCGTCACCACGGCGATGTTGTTGTGGCCCTCTTTCATGTTCACCTGCGGCGCCTGCGGATTCGCGCTCGCGTCGATTCCGTCCATCGTGAAGCTTGCCGCGGCGCGTCCGAGGCCATTCAGGATGAACTCGCCGGTGTCGCCCACTCGTGAAATACCGGTGCCGATCGACATGACACGCGAGAGATCGCGCCGGCCGACAGGCAGTTCGCCTATTTCTTTACGGGAAAGGCTCTCGCGCTGCTCCGCCGTGACCGTGTTCACCAGCGGTGTCTCCGCCGTCACCTGAACCCGTTCGGTTACCTGGCCCACTTCGAGCCGGAATGTCTGCCGCGCCTGCTGGCCTGCGCGGAGTTCCAGTGCTGTGTTCTCGTAGGACTTGAACCCGGGTGCGGAGATCCGCAAGGTGTAGACTCCAACGTCGAGGAATTGGAACGCGAACTCGCCGCCCGCGTCCGCCGCCTGCGATCGCGAAACGCCTGTCGCTTCGTGGCGAAGCACTGCTTCCGCCCCCGCTACCGCGCCTCCGGACGCGTCCTGGACCACTCCATAGAACGTCGCCGTGGTTCCCTGCGCCATCGCGGCCATCGGCATCATCACGGCCAGTACCATCTTCGGATACTGCATATTCCTCACTCTCATCCCTCGCGGCCGAAGCTTGTTTCGTATTTTACTTCGCCCGTCACGGTGTGGAGGCGAAACGCCAGCCGGGGCGACTGCTGGTTCCCCTCCACGGCAACCGACAGGTATCCGCCCAGCGGCCGCAGAAAGCGGTGATACTTGTCGTCCTTGTACGGATCCGGAACGCTGTGCCTGTCTGTCACAGCGCCCGTGCAGAACTCGCGCATTCCGGTTTCGATGTCGACCGAATGATATTGCCAATGGCGGTCGCCGTTGATCGTGATGAAGTTTCGGATCCGGTTGCCGCGGATGAACTCCTTGAACTCACGCGCCTCGAAGGCATATCCGCCGTCGCCGTGGCTGTCCGCGCCGCCGCCCGGATACTTGAATGGCGGACCATGGGTCGGGTCCGGGCCGACGATGCAGTTTGGACTGATGAGGACGCGGAAATCCGCGTCGCTTTCCAGAAGAGCCTTCATCAGCCACTGCTTCTGCTTCTGCCCCCACAGCGTGTGGTTGGGGCCGTCAGGCTCCGGGTTCGGCGAGCGGAAATCGCGGTTCTCGACGAAGAACAGCTCAAGCGCTTTGCCCCAGCGGGCGCGGCGATAGGTGGATGGTCCCATGGGGACCTGTTCGACGAACACGGGCGCAAGGTCGGTGTAGGTCATCGGCTTCACACGCTGGCTCGGGCGGCTGACCCAGTTGTCGTCCTCGTGGCTGTCGTGATCGTCTTTCAGCCAGTAGCCGGAGGTCTTTAAGAACACATCCATGACCTTCGGTTGTGAATACATGCGGTGCCAGTGGAAACGGGCGATGTCCTTGTTGATTGCGAAGGGCAGGTCGAGGTCGTAGTAGACGTTGTCGCCGATGGAACAGACGAAGTCGACATCGCCGGCCGCCATGGAGCGGTAAGTCTTGTACCCGTCGAGCAGATCGCGGCAGGCGTAGTCCTGGCAGCTCACGGCGTGGAATTTGACGGGCCTCCACTGATCCGGGGCGGGTGCGGTGCGGAACGCGGAGACCTGGCCGCGGCGCGTGCGATCACCTTTCGGGGCTTTGGTCTCGATGGCGACGTGGTAGCGGGTGTCCGGGGACAACCCGGTCAGCTTGAACTGGTGAACGAAATCAGTGGCCGCGGCCGCGTCGAACCACTCGGTGACCTTGGCGCGGTCAAGTTGCGGATTCGTTGCGTAGTGCAGGCGGACCTTGCCGGCTTTGCCAGGGCAGGCGCCTTCGAGGCCGGCGATGTTCATCCCGGCGGGGATGCGGATGTTCGACAGTTCCTTCACGGTGTTGAGATTGTGGGGATGCACGGGAAACGACCAGCCACGGTTGTTCCGGGTAGGGTTCAAGGTCAGGCGTGCGTGGACGATCGCGGATTCGGCTTGCACTTCGCCGACGCGTTCGCCGCCCGCGTTGAACGCGGGTTCCTCGGGTTGTTCAGCCCGGATCGTGCGAGCGAGTGTGGTCAGCAGCGAGGCGGAGGCGGCCAGCAGGTCGCGGCGGGATTGTCCATATGCCATCGCGGACATCATATACCAGATTGACTCCGGCAGTACATCGAGATGGCCGGGAACGACCCGATGGTTCACAAGAGCGTCGCCGGTGCGTGGTTTCGTCTGCGTCAGGTGGTCAGCACCGCGGTTGCCAAGTGTCCGAGCTTGGGCCGGGAACAGGATGCCGGATCATGCCGACATTGCCGTTGAAAACGGGCAGGTTTCCGGTCTTTGCTTGCGTGCGCAGGCCAGAAGAAGCCATCCGGGGGTACTGGCCCGCGCTTGGAAGCGACAATGTTCGACATTCCAGCATCAACTGAGGCCGTTTCGTATATACTGTCCCTTGTGCCGGATACCGGAGACCCAAACTGGAATTCCGGTCGAGATTGTCCCGTTCGGATTTCGTTCCAATCAGACTCTCTTCGCACCAATCCGACGAGCTGGCATTTCATTCATCCGTTTGAGGTTGACCGATGCGGCTGTTGTTCCTGATCTTTTTCGCCACGGCAACGGCGGCGCTTGCTCAACTGGACCGCGGCTCGATTTCCGGCATGGTTCAGCAGGCGCCGCGCACGGTCCTGCACACACGGCTAGGCAACTCCACCCGCCGGGATCCCGAAGCGCGAAGCCCGTGGTTCCTCAACGGGAACGTGACCGTTGCCAAGGAACTCCGCGTCAGGGAGCGGGTGGGTATCACGATTCGCGGCGAAGCCTTCAACCTGTTCAACCACGTCCGGTGGGGAGGCCCTTCTTCCCAGCAGATGCAGCTTGCGCCCAAGGTGCTGTTCTGATGCGCATCGCAGGCTGTCTGCTCACGATGGTGGCCCCGGCGTTGGCAGCGACGCATGTATACGGACACCGGGGTCTCATGAAAGAGGCGCCAGAGGATACTCTTGCTTCTTACCGGGCTTGTCTTCAGGCCGGACTCGATATCGAAGTCGATATCCAACTTACGAAGGACTTGGTGCCTGTCGTGCTGCACGACGAGTCCGTGGACCGGACGACCGACGGTAAAGGCCGGATCGCCGACCTCACACTGGCGGAGTTGCGCAAACTCGACGCCGGGTCGCGATTTCACCCGCGGTTTCGCGGCGAGCGCGTACCCACGTTCGAAGAGGTCCTCGAACTACTAAAGTCCGGCACTGGCCGCATGGTGATCGACCACAAGGACGAGACGCGGGACGCCGAGCGCCGCGTGGCCGCACTTTTGCGGAAGCACTCCATGACGGACCGGGCCTTCGTGCTCAGCGCGAGCCGGTCGATTCTGGCGCGCTACAAGGAGGCGGATCCGCGCATTCGGGTGGCGACTATCGCCGACGATCGCTCTGCGCTGAACGGGCTGATTGGAGCGGCCGGCATTGACCTGATCTGGTTGACCCGGAAGTTCCCAGGCGAGCCGGACCGGGCGGAGGTGGATCGGATTCGCGCGGCCGGCCAGGATGTGGTGCAGTTCTTTGCAGCAGAAGAGCCGTTACGCTGGCGCCGGTCCAGAGACAACGGAGTGCGGTTGTTCGTAACAGACTACCCCCGCGAACTGAAGCGCGCGATCGGAAACTGAGATTGCGCTCCCGGGCCAGACCGCGCCCGCAGTCATTCCGTTCCCCGCCAAAGTTCTCTTTTTGGCTCTGGTTCGTTGTCTTTTGCACTGGTGGGCCAAACGAGAGCCGGGCAATAGAAGGGCATCTTGTCGGTCCTCGTTTTTGTGCGATGGTCCGAAGAAGCCATCCGCTGGCACTGGCCCGCCCTCGGAAAGGGATTCTGATCAACTCCGGCACGGGAGTAAGGCGCCGGGTGTATACTGTAGGGGCCGAGGAAATCCAAAATGGAAATCCCGTGGATTATGTCCCCTGTGTGGCGGAGGCCCTGGGTGTATCGTCGCCCATTCGAGGAGGATGATTAATGCGCATCGCGTCCCCTATACGCGCTGTATCCATTGCAATGATAGTGTACGTGCCTGTGAGTCTGGCGCAGGGCACTCTCCAAATCCAAGTCAACCGCGGAGCCGCCGAGAGCTACTTCGTCCGCGAGCGCCGTTCGAGCACCATCTCTGTCACTGTCCTGGACGAAAAGGACCGCCCCGTCCCCGGCGCCACCGTCCACTTCGAAGTTCCCCCGAATGGCCCCAGCGGGAGCTTCGCGGACGAAAAGGCGTTCGCCATCACCCAGACCGACTCTGAGGGCCAGGCGAGCACGACCGGTTTCCAGGCCAATGGCCTCGCCGGAACCTACAACATTCGGGTGCGCGCGAGTTTTGAGGGCAAGTCCATGCTCGCGCCGGTCGCCAGGACGAATGAAAAGCGCCCCTTCGCCTCTAAGCGCAACGTGACCCTGATAGGCGCCGGAGCCGCCGCCGTGATCGTGCCAGTGCTGGCGTTGCGGTCGACTCCGCCTCCGAAGGCGACGATTTCCTCCGTGGCGTCCGCGGGGTTAGTGGGGAGTCCTTAGCCATGGGAGGGCGATTCTTGGCGGCCTTGGCTGCCCTTGTCTCCTGCGATGCGCTTCGTGCCCAGGCCACAAGCTCAGTCGAGCTTTCGGTGTCCCCAATCAACGCGACGGCCGGCG
>VFZX01000197.1 GCA_016871015.1 Acidobacteriota bacterium
ACCACATGCCGTCAAATTGTTAAACGGTACTATTGCGCATTAGCCCTGTTTGGGGATATGCTCGGAGGAATGCTTGAAGCGTCTCGGATTTTGGTTGGGAAGCTGGCACCGGGCATGCCAGAGACACTGTCAGAGCGCTGGCTGTTCCTGCTGCTCGCGATGGGGTTATTGGTTATAGGGGGAGTCAGGCGTCTGCGCCGGCCCTAGGCCGGGTGGTATCTTGAGTGTGAAGGTCGAAACGGCACGCCGGACGGCCACGTCGCTCCAAGGAGACGCATGTCGCGAAAATTTGTACTCGCCTTGTGCGCAGTTCTCGCTTTTGGCCAGCAGGGGCCGTTTCGCATAGCGACCACCGAAATTGTCCTGCCGGTCACGGTGGTCGACAAACGCAGCGACAGGTACGTGAACGGCCTCGAAGCGAAGGACTTCAGCCTCCTCGACAACGGCAAGCCCCAGGACATCAAGGTCGAAGTGACGTACGTGCCCATCTCGCTGGTGATTGCGGTCCAGGCGAACAACACGGTGGAGCCGTTCTTGCCGAAGATCAAGAAAATCGGCAATATGCTGGAGGCTCTCGTGATCGGCCAGCAGGGCGAAGCGCGGGTGCTCAAGTTCGACCACCGGATGATCTGGATGAACGAGGGCTTCACCAATGACGGCAAGGTGCTCAACGCCGCTCTCGACCGGATCAATGCGGGATCCTCGACCAGCGCGATGGTCGACGCGATCTTTGAAGCTACGCGCGAGCTCAGGCGCCGTCCCACCAGCCAGCGCAGAGTGCTGATGCTGATCGCCGAGACGCGCGACAAGGGGAGCGAGGGCCGGATCCGGGAAGCACTGCTTTCCGCGCAGATTAACAACATCATCGTCTATTCGGTGAACATCAACCGGCTCGTCACCAGTCTCGCCAAGAAGATGGACGCGCCACGGCCGGACCACATCCCCGCCACCGCGCGGGCACCCGTCCCCGGAGGTGCTCCGCAAACTCCCGGTACGATCGCCGCGATGCAAGGCTATGGGTACGAGGCTGGCGACGTCACCCCGCTGATCAAAGAGCTGTTCATTCAGGTGAAGTCGGTCTTCGTTCCGAACCCGGTCGAGGTGTTCACGCGCCACACCGGCGGCCGCGAATTTTCATTCCTGTCCCAGCGCGACTTGGATGAAGTGGTCACCAAACTCGGCGAGGAACTTCACAGCCAGTACCTGATCAACTACAAGCCGAACAACCTCGACCAGGCGGGTTGGCACGACGTGAAGGTGAGCGTCGGGGCGAACCCGAAGCAATACCAGATCCGGACCAAGCCCGGCTACTACACTGCGGCGAAGTTCGACCAGGGGCAGTCCGGACAGTAGCCCGAAACGCCCAGCGCTTCTTCAGGCTACTCACGAACGCCGGCCTTCTTCAGAATCGTCATCATCAGGCACCAGTTGGTGAATCCGGACTGCAACAGATTCAGACCCGTGAACGCGGTCAGCAGGAACCAGTAGGGGCTCACCCAATAGCCCAGTGCCAGCGAACCAAGCACGAACACACCGGCGATCAATCTCAACGCTCTTTCGACGTTCATAAAGACAACCTCCTTTTCCGGTTGAACACAAAAAACAGAATTGGAACCGTCATGCGCGAGAGCAGCAGCGAGGCAATTTCGCCCGCCATCAGCGCAATCGCCAGACCCTGGAAGATCGGGTCAAACAGAATCACCGAAGAACCAACGACCACGGCAGCGGCGGTCAACATCATGGGACGGAACCGGACCGCGCCGGCGTCAATCACCGCCTGTTCCAGCGGCATCCCCTCGGCCAGCCGCAGCTCGATGAAGTCGACCAGAATAATCGAGTTCCGCACCACGATCCCCGCGCCGGCAATAAATCCGATCATCGAAGTGGCCGTGAAGAAGGCGTCCAGCATTCCATGTGCTGGCACGATGCCGACCAGCGAGAACGGGATCGCCGCCATGATGATCAGCGGCGTCAGGAACGACTGGAACCAGCCCACAACCAGGCCGTAGATCAGAATCAGCACGGCCGCGAAGGCGATCCCCAGATCGCGGAACACTTCATAGGTGACGTGCCACTCACCATCCCACTTCATCGAGTACCGGCTGCCGTCGGCGGGCAGGGCCGCCATGTTCTGCTCGATCGAGTAGCCCTCGGGCAGCTTCATCGCCTCGATCTCCGGCATCAACTTCAAGATCGCGTACACGGGACTCTCCATCGTGCCCGCGACATCGGCGGTCACGTAAGTCACCGGCATCAGATTCTTGTGGTAGATGCTGGTCTCGACCACTGACGGCGCTGAGCGTGCCAGCTCGCTCAACGCCACCGTGCGTCCATCCCGTCCGGCCACGCGCAGGCGTGTCATCTCCTCGACGTTCGATCTGGCGGCCCGCGCCATCCGCACCCGGATTGCGACGTCCTCCTTTTCGCTTCCGGTATGGAGCAATCCCGCCTGGTATCCGGCGGAAGCCAGGCGTAGCGTCCTCGCGATTGCCTCTTCAGAAACGCCGTGCAAAGCCGCCTTTTCACGATCGGCCGCGATCTCGATTCTCGTCTGCCCGTCCTCGACATACCAATCCACATCGACGACGCCATCGGTCCGCTTGAACAGGTCGCGTAGCCCGCGCGCGATCTCAATTCTCCGCGCTGCGTCCGGCCCGTACACTTCGGCGACCAGCGTCTGCAGCACCGGCGGCCCCGGTGGCACCTCGGCCACCTTGATCCGCGCGCCGTTCTTCCTTGCCACTGGATCCAGCCGCGTCCGGACCTCTTTGGCGATTTCGTGGCTCTGCAAAGTGCGCTCGTGCTTGGACCGCAGGTTCACCTGGATGTCGGCCACGTTCGGACCGCTTCGTAGATAGTAGTGCCGGACGAGTCCGTTGAAGTTATAGGGCGACGCGGTTCCCACGTAGGTTTGCAGGTTCACCACCTCAGGCTGCTTCTGCGCTTCGCGCGCGAGCATCTGCGCGACCCGTGCCGTCTCCTCAAGCGATGTCCCGTTGGGCATGTCGATGATCACCTGGAACTCGCTCTTGTTGTCGAACGGCAGCATCTTCACCTTCACGGCGCCGAAGTAGAACAGCGAACAAGAAGCGAGCAGCAGCACGACTACCGCGGCCAGGAACGCCCATCGCACCGCGGCCCGGCCGAGAAGCGCGCCCATCAGGCGGCGGTAGACGCGGGTGAAGAAGTCTTCAGAAGTATGCTCGTGGCCCGAACCCTGTTTCAGGATCCGCACCGCGGCCCAGGGTGTGACCAGGAATGCGACAACCAGCGAGAACAGCATGGCCGCGGACGCCCCGACCGGAATCGGCCGCATGTAGGGTCCCATCAATCCTCCGACGAAAGCCATCGGGAGGATCGCCGCCACCACGGCCAGCGTCGCGAGGATGGTCGGATTGCCCACCTCGTCCACCGCTTCCACCGCCACGTCGAATGGAGGACGGGACCGGTTCTCCGGCATCCGCCAGTGGCGCACAATGTTCTCGACCACGACGATCGCGTCGTCAACGAGAATGCCAATCGAGAAGATCAAGGCGAACAACGTGATCCGGTTCAGCGTGTAGCCGTACAGCGAGAACACAGTGAGCGTCAGCGCGAGCGTCACTGGAATTGCGGTGAAGACGATCAGCGATTCGCGCAGTCCCAGCGTTACCGCGATGAGCACGCTCACTGAGATCACGGCGATGAACATATGCTCGAGCAGTTCGTTGGACTTCTCCTTGGCTGTGTCGCCGTAATGGCGCGTCACCGCGATTTCGACATCCTTCGGAATCACGCTCCCCTTCAATCCCTCGACGCGGCTGAGCACGGCGCCAGCTACTGTCACCGCGTTGGTCGACTTGCGCTTTGACACCGCGATCGTGACCGCCGGGTAATAGGCGCCTCCCTCCGAATGCCGGACATAGGCAGTGGGCTCTTCTCCTCCACCAGTGACGTCAGCCACGTCGCGGACGCGGACCGTCCTCCCATTCACCGCTGCCACCACCGTATCGCGGACACTTTCCTCCGAGCGCAGGAACTGGCCGGTCTCGACCTTGAACTGCTTGTTGCCGGCCGCGAACTCACCAGCGGGCAGACGCGTGTTCGCCGCTTCGATCGCCGTCGCCACTTGCATCGGCGGGACGCCGTAGGCTGCCAGCCGCGCGGGATCGAGCGCCACCCCGACCTCGCGCTTCTGTCCGCCGATCAGCACCGCCGCCGAAACGTCCGGCGCCTGCTTGACGACGTCATGAACCTGAGCCGCAACGCGGCGGAGTTCATAGTCTCCGTACCGCTTGCTCCAGAGGGTCAACGCGAGGATGGGGACATCGTCGATCGAACGCGGCTTGACCAGTGGCATCGACGCGCCTGGGGGAATCAGATCGAAGTTCGCGCTCAGCTTCTGATTCAGGCGGACAATCGCTCTCTCCTCGTCCTGGCCTACCAGGAACCGGACCACGGCAGCCGACATTCCCGGGCTCGACGTCGAATAGATGTACTCGACACCCGGAATCTCCCACAGCAGCTTCTCCATCGGCTTGGTGACCCGCTCCTCAACCTCGCGTGCCGATGCTCCGGGCATTTGCACGAACACGTCAACCATCGGAACCACAATCTGTGGCTCCTCTTCCCGCGGCAGGGTCCAGACGGCGAACAGGCCCAGCAGCACGGATCCGCCGATCACCAATGGCGTGAGCTTGGAATCAATCCAAGCCTTGGCGAAACGTCCTGCTGGTCCGAGTGGACGGCTCATCGCTGGACCTCCACGGGCGTCCCGTCGGACAGCGCGCGCGGCACCGGCGTGACCACCGTGTCGCCCAGGTTCAACCCCGACAGCACCTCAACCTCGTCCGCTCTCCGTTCTCCCAGCGTGACCAGCCGGATGTGCGCGGCTCCACTCTCGATGGCGAACACGGACTGAAGCTGGCCGCGCTCGATCACGGCGCTGGCCGGAATCGCCAGGACCGTTCGTGATCCTGAGGGAAACGCCGCGCGGCCGAAGAGTCCCGACCGCAACTGGGCCAGCGCCGGGAGATTGATCTTCACGGTGCCCGCGCGCGAAGCCGGATCGACCGAAGGGACGATCTCTGCCACACGGCCGTTGAACTTCCGGTCGAGACCGTCCAGCGCGACCGCGGCTGTCTGTCCCACGCGGACTTGGGCGATCCGCGATTCTTCGACCACGGCTTCCAGACGGTAGGCGCCCACGAGTTCCATGGTGAATAGCGGCGAGCCTGGCACCGCCAGCGTACCCGGCTCCACCGACCGTGTCAGGATCACGCCCGTGAACGGCGCCGTCACCTCCGTGTAGCCGCGATTGATGCCCGCTGAACGTACTTCGTGCTCGGCCTGCGCCATCCGGGCGGTCAACTGTGCCCGGCGCGCCTTCGCCATGTCCAGAGCTGCCTGCGCGGACTTGAGGCGGGCCGAGGCCTCGTCAAACTCCTGCTGCGTGACCGACTTTTTCCGAAGAAGATCTTGCATGCGGTTGAACGTCAATTGCGCGAGGTCCATTTGCGACTGCGCTCCCGCGATCGCGCCCTCCGCTTCCGGGATCGCGCTTTTGACTTCTTCACGGGCGGCCTGTGCCCGCTCCGCGGCGGCGTCGAGATCCCGGGAATCGAGCACCACGAGCACTTGGCCCTGCTTGACCACATCACCCGTCTGCGCGCGGACTTCCCGTGCGTATCCCATCAGTTTCGCGGCGACCGGGGCTGAGGTCCGCGCCCGGACGGTACCGGTGGCTTCATAGACTGAAGCCCATTCGGCGTGGGCGGCAACCGCGGTCCGCACCGGGACCGCGGCTGGTGGCGCAGGCTCGGCCCTCCGTTCCGGCGTCTTGCTGCACGAGGCAAGGAACAGGGCGGTGATGGCTGCTGCGTGTCTCATTAGTTGAGTACCTCCGAGTCCTGGCTCAGCGTGCCAGCCGCGAATTCCAGCATGACGGCGGCGACCCGCTGGTCGTGCACCGCCCCCAGGTAACGCGTCTGCGCTTCCAGCAGCGCGGTCTCCGTCCGGAGCAGGTCCGTGACCGTGCTCAGACCCGCGCCGTAGCGGTTGCGCGAGATGCGGAGAGTTTCTTCTGCTTCGGCAACCGACGCTCGGCTGGTTTCAATTCGTTGCCGGGCGGCATCGAGGCGCGCCCAGGCACGCCGCACCTCCAGCCGGATCGCCGATTCCGTACGCGATTGCAGGGCTGCGCCGCGGCGGACCGTAGCCTCGGTCTCGGTGATCCGCGCCTTATCGGATAGTCCGTTGAACAGGTTCCAGCGCAGTCCGATCGAAACCAGCCAGTTGGCGCCGGCGCGGTTGTAGAAGCGCTGGCGGTCCGCTTCAAATGCGCCCCGGGCCGCAACTTGGGGAAGCAGGCTTCCGCGCGCGTCCTTGGCCTGCACCTGGGCGATCTCCTTTTCGATCCTCGCCTGGCGCGCCTCGGGACGCTCGCGGACTCCGGCCTCTTCGGCTGCCGCGAAACCGGCGGGAGTGCCAGGCAGGGGCTCGATCGGAGTCGTCAATTGGTGCCGTGTCTCCAAGGGCAGCGCCAACCCGTCATTGATGGCCGCAAGGGCGATGTCAAGATCCGCGGCGCGCCGGATCCGCTCCTCTTCGACCGCCGCCTGGTGCACCCGGATCGAGAGCACGTCCGCGTCCGTGGCCACGCCGCCCGCCCGCCGGGCTTCGGCGCGTTCCAGATCCGCCTGAGCCGACCGCGCGGCCTGAACCGCCAGATCCACCTGTTTGGCCGCCAGTTGGGCTCCGTAGTAGGATTGCACGGTCTGCGCGATCACCTGGAGGCGGCTTCGCCGGACCTCCTCGTCTGTCAGGCTGCGGCCCAGTTCCGCTGTCCGCACTGCGCGCTTGGTTTTTCCCGCGTCGTAGAGCGGCTGATCGGCCGTCAAGAGCGACTGGAAGTTGTTGAGGAATCCGGGATGGTTCAATGGCTCAATCGCAAGGTTGGATGGACCAAACTGCCGCTGCGTCAGCAGGGAGGAGAAGACGAACACCGGGTTGTCGCTCCGGGTCCAGGACTCGGAATAGTTCACCTTGGGAAGCATCCCGCTGCGCGCCTGGACGATTCGCGCCTCCGCGGCATCACGCGAGGCCACCGCGGATTCGACCAACTGGTTCCGTTCCAGTGCCATGCGGACACAATCCCTCAAAGACAGGCTGTCCTGGCCGAGGGCGAGTGAGCCTGGCGCAAACAGCAGCGCGAAGTATCTCATGATCTGATTATGATGATGCAATTGCGGCAGCGAGGTGACAGTCCACAGTGGTAGGCTGGACTGAGTTCGAACGTGATGAAACCAAACTTGGCAAGACGCAAGATCCTTTCGGGAGATGTGATCTCCGGTCCGTCGGTGAGCTATCCGGCGATTGAGATTGTTGAGGAGGCGATCAGCCACGGTTTCGATTTCGTGTGGGTTGAGTGGCAGCACGGCGGCTGGAGCGAATCCACGCTGAGTGCGGCGCTCGCCTGCTTTACGGGCTACGACACAGTACCCGTGGTCCGGGTGCTGGGATCGGACCCGGTATGGATCGGCCGGGTGCTCGACCTCGGCGCGCGGGGCATCATCGTCCCCATGGTGAACACCGCGGCGCAGTGCCGCCAGATTGTCGAAGCGGCCAAGTTCCCGCCGGAGGGGCGCAGATCGGCGACCGGCATCCGCACAGCGCACCTGGCCGGTGGCAACGCGCTGCACTACACCGAGCAGGCGAATCCGGAAATCCTGACGATTGTGATGGCGGAAACTCCGGAAGCGGTTGCAAATGTCCGTGAAATGATGTCGGTTCCGGGCGTCGATTGCGTGTTGATCGGTCCTTACGATTTATCGCGGGCGATGGGTGCGCCCAGCCTGAACGATCCGGCGGTGGAGGAGCTTGTTCAAGAGGTCCTGCGCGCGTCCAAGGAGACGGGAGTGGCCGCGGGATATGTCACGAACTCTGTTGACCAGGCGCGTGCGCGGGCTGAACAGGGGTTCCGGTTTGTGAATCAGGGACATGATGCAGCGGTCATCCCGGCGGCGTTCCGGGCGATGCGAAGCGGCTTCTGATTGAGGCAGAAATAGTCTATTCGCCCGCCGGAGTCTGGATATATAATGATTCCAAATTCCATGAAACGCTGGCGCCCTCTCGGAACCGTCACACGCACAAGGTCAAAACCGCTCCCGCAGCCTGAGCCTCAGGGCCCCGAGCTCATTAGCGAAATGGCATTGTCGCTGGCCGCGGACCGGGAAAAGCAGCTCTCGCGGGACGCCACTGAACTCGCCATGCTTCTCGCCTGTGCGGCGTGGAATTCGATTGAGGCACCGGAAGGCGTCGAGCGGGCCATCGAGGGGGCGAGACAATTCAGTGCGGTGGTTTGGGCGGAGCTGCGCTCCTCTGATCCCGCCCTCCTGATGCGCGAGCTGATCCAGTTCCGGCAGAGCCGCCACGCCAAGAAGGGCGGCGTTGTTCTGTCTTTCCGCGTCTCGGAAGAGGGCATCGCCACGCTCGAATGGATCCGGACCGGCGAGGACGAGACGGAGCAACGGCCGATTGAGAAGGCGCTCCTCGAAAAGCTCGTTCCGTGGAGGGGCACCTTCCCGGTGGTGGATGAGATGCTGAGCGGCCGGGCTCCGGTGAAGGAAGGGGTCAAGGACCACTTTCCGCCGGAGACCTTTCCGTATCACTTCACGCTGTCGGTGGTGGACCGGGTCCTCGCCCAGTACATGAAGATGGACCAGATGCTCCCGATCTTCCGGGTGACGAACATGATGGAGGCGCTGCTTCCAACCGCGAAAGACCCGGACGACCCGGTCCTGCGCAGCTATCTCGCGGAATGGGCCGGGTTCGATGCGGCCGCCGATCCTGGGCGTGAGACCGTCGGATCCGTGACACAGACGCTCGGCGAGGCGTTCGAAATGGAGCCGCAGGTTCTGCATTGCCTGCGGAGCTTCAACCAGTCCAGGCGCAGCATCCACGTGCATGAGGGGTTTGCGGGAGATCTGGTCCGGCTCCGCGAAATCGCGGGCAAGCGGGAGCTGAGCGAAGTGATGGTCGAGCCGCCGTACAAAGGACGGGAGGGTGAAGTCTGGTATGGACGTGTTTTGCCACCGGCGGCTGAGGGAATGCCATCAGTGATGTTGTCCGCTCCGTATGTACTTCTGGAGCCGGACCTCGCCGGGTGGCGCAACTTTATCGAGAGGACGACCCCGGCGTCACTCGGCCCGCGGATGTTCGAGGTCTACATGAAATACGGGCCATTTCCGACCTACTGGCTCGAGTACATCCGGCAGACTGCGTCCGGACAATGCGAGGGTGCGGGATTCCTGGCCGGTATCCCGAATGCGCATCGCGCCCGGTACGGTGAGCCGCGGGCCAAGCGTGCGAGCGTGAACTGACGGGAAGCTGCGATGATGGAGTCGTCATGACCGTACTCGTCCCGATGCGGATCTATGAAGCCGCGATCGCCGCCCGGGTCGCTGATCTGGAGCTCGAGCTTGCACCTGACGTGGTGCGGATCCGGTTCTCGGTAACACGTGACTATTCGGGCGAACCGTGCATCGAGTTCCGAGTGCTTGTGACGGACGAAGCAAGCAAGGAGGACCGGTTGCGTGAGGCGGGCAAGCGCGTCCGTACGGCGATCTACGACGGAATCGACCCGTTGAACACTTGGGGCCTATTCGGATATCCCGATTTTCGCAATGAGTCCGAGCAAGCCGAATTCAAGGTCCGGAGTGGGAGTGAAGCGTCCATGACCGTACTCGTGCCGATTCGGATCGATGAATCAGCGATCGCCGCCCGGGTAGCCGGTTTCGAGCGTAAGGTTCGCGCCGAATGTGGTCCGCGTACGATTCTTCGCCGAGGTGGGCTCGACCGGTGCCCCCGCGCGGTATTTACCGTGTGCTCCCCACCGACGATGCGAGCAGCGACGCCCGGCTTGGAGATGTCGCCGACCGCGTTAAGAGCACCATCCGTAAGGCGCTAGGGCCTGTGATCGACTTCAGCCTGATGATGTACTTCAGGTTTCGCAGCCAGTCTGAACAGGACGAATCACCCGATCCTGCCTGGGGATGACGGATGGCGTACGCTGACGACTTGCTGGAACAAGCCGAACACCTCGCCCGGCGTGAGCGGACCCGGCCAAGGCAAGCGAGCCTGCGGCGCGCTGTATCCACTGCATACTATTCGGTCTTCCTCTGCTGATCTCGGAAGCCGTCTCAAAATGGAGAATCGTCGGCCAGCGGCCATTGTTTGCACGTACGTTGAGCATGGACGGATGAGGGCGTCATCGGATTCGGGTGTTGTTTGAGCTTGACAGTATCGGCTCCGTGGGAATATAATGATATTTCAATGAAAAAGCAACGCCCGAGATTTCAAAAGACGTCAGTTCAACTCGCGCCGACCGTTTTCCGAGATTTGGAGTCTTGGCCCGGTCTCACGCAGAGTGAGGCAATTCGCCTGTTTGTAGAGCGAGGTCATTATCTGTCGACCCTAGACTCAGATAGGATAGCGTCGGTTTCTTTAGAATACCAGCCAATCCTGGTGCGTGCGCTCGAGGACCTGGAGTATGCGGACTATCGCATTGTTGTTCGCTCTCTCCCAGAAATTGTTGCTGGATATGTCGCCGAGAACTGTAATCGAAACTGGCGCTCCGAGGTCCTCGATCAGCATCAACTCGATCCACAGAAGCTAATCGCGATTCTCAGGGAAATGAACGCGCAGGAACGGATTGGAATCCTTGATTGCACGGTTGCGGATCGACATGCGAGCAGGGGCGAAAGTGACTGAAAACCTATTGACTCCATTGACTTCCTTTGGGTTTTGGTTATCACGATGGCGCTTGGGATGCTCCCATGAAATGCGGCCGCGCCTTGCGCGGCCGCGTCAACTTGCGAAATTCAAGTGAGCACCCGGGCCTGATCGGATACGTCGATTTTCGTAATGTGTCCGAGCAAGCCGAATTTGAAGAACCGGAATAGGAGTGACCATTACCGTACGTGTCCCCATGCGATCGCCTTGATCGATGAAATGAACCCGCGACCGCCGCACGGGGTTGCCGATTGAGCAGTCGGCACCGCTTGTCCTCGTGTGCGGCTCGCCAGCGATGCGAGCAACTCACACTACCATTACCGCGCTCACCATCCGCCCCGACCGGTCTCCATCCCTCCGGTAAGACTCAAACCGGACCCCGTCGCAATGCGTACACGCGCGCGCCCGCGTGATCCGTGAGCTGACCACTCCAAGCCCGGCCAACTGGCGCACGATCGCCTCCTCCAGATCCAGGTGCGCCTTGACACCCTGGCCAGGTTCTCCAAGCCACCGTGTGAACTGGCCAGCCACTTCGCGGCTCACCTCGTAGCAGCAGCGTCCGATCGCTGGACCGATGGCCACGGCCAGATCCTCAGGCTCGGTCCCGAAGCGCGCGGCCATTGCCTCGACCGCCGACGCGGTCACTTCCGCTGCCGTGCCGCGCCAACCCGAGTGGACAATGGCCACTGCCCGCGTCCGCAGGTCTGCCAGGATTACCGGAACGCAGTCCGCGGTACGGACGGCGAGCCACACTCCCCGCGCGCTCGTGATCAGTGCGTCGCCTTCCCCCGCCGGGCCAGGACCCTCAACCTCCACCACCGCCGCCGAATGGATCTGCTTCAACGTGGCCGCCGGATGGCCATCCAGCCAGCCGTGCGACAGCCGCGTCCCGAATCCATGCCGCAGCCACGGAATCGCGGCCAAAGCCGCGCATTGGTACATGCTCCTCCAAGTGTATCAGCGCTATAGTGGTAGATCCGATGGAGAGAATCGCACCCAGCACCCCCGAGCAGATGGCGGAGGCGCTGGCGGCGTTTGCGGCGGCCGGGAAGACGATTCACGTGGGTGGTGCATTCTCAAAGCTCCGGCAGGGCGGGGGACACGCGCCTGCCGCAGTGACGGTTTCCACGTCGGCGCTCACCCGTGTGCTGCAGTATGAGCCCAAGGACCTTACCGTCAGCGTCGAGTCCGGACTCCCTTGGGCCACCTTCACCCGGCTGCTCGCGGCCAACGGACAGATGGTCCCGCTCGACCCGCCATTCGCATCTCAGGCGACCGTCGGCGGCGCGGTCGTGTCCAACCTTTGCGGTCCGCGGCGGCGGTGGTTCGGCTCGGCGCGGGACTTGGTGATCGGGATGCAATACGCGACGCTCGAGGGCAAGCGGGTCCAGTCCGGTGGCATGGTGGTCAAAAACGTCGCTGGACTCGATACCGGCAAGCTGCTCATCGGATCGCTGGGAACCCTCGCGGTTGTTCTGAGCATCAACTTCAAATTGGCGCCGGCGCCGCCCTGCACGCGCACGTTCTTATTCCATTTCACGGCGCTGCCAGCGGCCATCCAGAAGCGGAATTCGATCCTTCAAGAAGTGCTTCAACCCTGGTCGATTGACTTGTTGAATCCACATGCTTCTGGACGAATCGACGAAGAGGGATGGGTCCTCGCCGTTCAAGCGGGCGGGAGCCAGAGGCTCGTCGAGCGCTATGAGCTTGAGCTGGCAGGGACGCGGGTGCTGGCGGATGAGGCCGAACAGCGGTTCTGGGAACGGATCCGCGAGTTCATCCCCGAGTTCCTGCGAGAGAAGCCGGACGGCTATGTGGTCCGGATCAGTACACCGATTGAGGCGCTGGGAGATGCCGCGGCATCGGCGCCGGTTCCGTTTCTTGCGCGGGCAGGTAACGGCGTCGCATATGCCCTGTTCACTGACGCCGACGGCGCGGCGAACTGGCTGAAGTCCGCGGCCGGACGCGGGTGGCGCGGGGTGATCGAATTTGCCGGAGCCGACGGCGCTGGACCGGACGAGGCTTGGCCCAATCCCGGGCCGGAGCTGGAAGTAATGCGAAAGGTCAAGCAACTGTATGACTCCCGGAATCTATTGAACCGTGGGAGGCTCTATGGCCGCATCTGATCTCGCGATGTTTGACAAGCCTCAGCAAAAGGACCTCGACCGATGCGTCCATTGCGGCTTGTGCTTGAACTCGTGTCCGACGTACCGCGAACTGGGCATCGAGATGGATTCCCCCCGGGGCCGGATCTACCAGATGAACCAGGTAGCGCAGGGGCTGGCTGAGATCGGACCGTCGTACATCCAGCACATTGACCTGTGCCTTGCCTGCCGGGGATGTGAGACCGCATGCCCGTCCGGCGTGCAGTACGGAAGGCTGGTCGAAGCAGCGCGGGCCGAGATCGAGACCAAGATCCAACGCCCCTGGTATCAGCGGCTTGGCCGGGATCTGGTGTTCCGGAGATTGCTCCCTTCGCCCACCCTGTTGCGGGTGGCCGGTGCGATCCTCGGACTGGGGGAGGTGACCGGACTCCAATGGTTGATCCGGAAGAGCGGCATTCTCAAACGGTTCGGGCGGCTGGAGCAGATCGAGAAACTCGCGCCGCCCGTCGAGTTCCCTTCATTCTTCCGGCAGTACGGACGGAACTTCCCGGCCGCAGGAGAACGCCGTTACCGGGTGGCGCTGCTCGGCGGATGCATCGCCAACATTTCGTTCGCGCGGCTGAATGAGGCGACTGTCCGGGTGCTCCAGAAGAACGGCTGCGAAGTAGTGGTTCCGGACGGCCAGACCTGTTGCGGTGCGCTCCATGTCCACGCTGGGATCCGTGACCAGGCCCGGAAGCAGGCGCGCCAGAACATCGATGCGCTGCTCGCGGGCGGATTCGACGCGATCATCACCAACGCGGCTGGATGCGGGTCGACCCTCAAGGAGTACCATGAGCTGTTCGAGCACGATCCGGACTACGCAGAGCGGTCGCGCCAATTCTCGCGCCTGATGAAAGACGTCACCGAGTTCCTGGCGGGGATCGACCTTGTGCCCCCGACCATCCCGATCGGGAAGACCGTGACCTACCAGGACAGTTGCCATCTCGCCCACGGCCAGAAGATCCGTTCGCAACCCCGGAAGCTGCTCAAGGCGATTCCCGGGTTGACGTTCAAGGAAATGCCGGGATCCGACATCTGCTGCGGAAGCGCCGGGATCTACAACGTCGTGAACAACGAGATGGCGATGGAGATCCTCGAAAAAAAGATGGCCAGCGTCAACCGGACCGGCGCCGACGTGATCGCGACCGCGAATCCGGGGTGTATGATCCAGTTGCGGGCGGGAGTTTGCCAGCATGGCGGTGGACAGCCTGTCCGGCACGTGATCGAACTGCTGGACGAGGCCTATTCGTGACGTGAGCATCGTCGACTCGCACCACCACTTCTGGAAATACACCACTGCCGAGTACGGGTGGATCCCGGATTCCATGGCGGTCTTGAGGCAGGACTACCTGCCCGCGCACCTCGCGGCGGAAATGGCGGCGGGGGGTGTTCAACGTGCCGTATCAGTGCAGGTCCGGCAGACGGTGGAGGAGTCCCGGTGGCTGCTTGAAATCGCCGATGCCACCCCGTTCATAGCTGGCGTCGTGGGCTGGGTCCCGCTAGCCGGTCCCAGTGCCGGCGCGGTCTTGGAGGAACTGGCGGTCCATCCGAAGTTCCGCGGCGTCCGGCACATTTTGCAGGATGAGCCGGCCAACGAACTCATGGACGACCCGGCGTTCCGGAGGGGAATCGGACAACTCGCCCGCCACGGACTCACCTACGACATCCTCATCCACGAACGGCATCTCGATCAGGCGATCCGGCTGGTCCGCGCGTTTCCCGGACAGATCTTCGTGCTCGACCATATCGCAAAACCGCGGATCCGGCAACGTGTCATGGAACCCTGGGCACGCCAGTTGCGCGAGATTTCTCAATTCGAGAACGTCTATTGCAAGCTATCGGGGATCGCCACCGAAGCAGATTGGGCGAACTGGGAGCCCGGTGACGTGCGTCCGTACATGGATCACGCCCTGGAATGTTTCGGGCCGCGGCGGCTGATGTTCGGATCGGATTGGCCCGTGATGCTGGTGGCCACTTCCTATGGCCGTTGGCGGGACCAGGTTTTGGAGTTCGCCAGTTCGCTGTCGCGCAGCGAGCGGGACCGTTTGCTGGGCGGAACGGCGGTCGAGGCATACCGGCTGTGATCCGGTCGCTGGTCGCGGTTTTCCTCGGCGCGGGCACCGGCGGAGTCCTGCGCTATCTGGTCAACGTGGCCGTCGCGCACTACTTCCAGGGACGGTTTCCGCT
>VFZX01000198.1 GCA_016871015.1 Acidobacteriota bacterium
AGGAGCACCAGGCCGCCCGCCAGCAGATCGAGCTCGCCCTGGAAAGCGATCTCCGCCAATTCGGCCCCGGCCATCCCAACGTCGCCGTCCTCCGCTCCAACCTCGCCAACATCCTCTACAACCTCGGCGACCACCAGGCCGCCCGCCAGCAGATCGAACTCGCCCTGGAAAGCGCCCTCCGCCAATTCGGCCCCGACCATCCCAAAGTCGCCGTCCTCCGCTCCAACCTCGCCAACATCCTCGGCGCCCTCGGCGAGCACCAGGCCGCCCGCTAGCCGGCGGCCGTTGAACGCGATATGATCAGCGCAATATGCGCTTGCTTCTCACCCTCTTCGTCCTGGCCGCATGCTGCTGGTCCCAGACCATCACCGGATCCATCACTGGCACCGTCCGCGATCCCGGCGGCCTGGCTGTCGGCGGCGCACCCGTCAAATTGATCCACCCGGCCACGGGAACCCAGCGCGACTCGGCCACCAACGAGCTTGGCGACTTCAGCTTCCAAAGCGTCGTGCCCGGTGAGTACCGCCTGGTCATCGCCGCCGCGGGATTCAAGACTCTCGAGCGCCCTGGCATCCGCCTGCCCGCCTCGGACCGGCTTGCCCTGGGCGGCATCACACTCGAAGTCGGCGCGGTCACCGAATCGGTCACTGTCACCGGACAGGCGGCCATCGTCCAGACCACCAGCGCCGAGCGCGCCGGCGTGATCGCTCCGGCACAGATCGACGGACTCTCCATCCGCGGGCGAAACATCACCGCGCTGCTCCAGTTGCTGCCCGGCGTGGTCGACACCGGTGGAGCCGAGGGATTGAGCAATGACTGGCGCTTGAACGTCCAGGGCAACCGCAACAACACGAACAGCCTGAATCTCGACGGCGCGTTCCTGAACGCCACCAACATGTTCAACTCGGTGGTCACGGTGAGCATGGACACCGTTGAAGAAGTGAAGGTCCTGCTCACCAACTACCAGGCCGAATACGGCCGGACCTCGGGCGCCAACATCCAGATCGTGAGCAAGTCCGGCACGCGGTCGCTCCACGGGCTGGCGTCGTACTTCAAGCGGCACGAACAGTTCAACGCGAACGAGTTCTTCCGCAACCAGATCGGACTTCCCAAGCAGCGCTACCGCTTCAACACCTGGACCTACCAGGTCGGCGGGCCAGTGACGATTCCCGGCAAGTTCAACCGCAACCGCGACAAGCTGTTTTTCTTCTGGACCCAGGAATTCTGGCCGCAGAAAAACGGCGTGCTGCGCCGCGCGACCGTGCCCACGGAGCTGGAACGGATTGGCAACTTCGCACAGTCGCTCGACACCAACAACCGGCTGATCCCGGTGCGGGATCCCGCCGCCAGCATGCAATTCCCTGGCAACGTCATCCCGCCGTCGCGCGTCGACTCGAGCGGCGCCGCGCTGCTCAAGTTCTTTCCGGCGGCCAACTTCTTCGACCGTGGCGTATCCGGCGGACAGTACAACTACACCTGGACGGACGAAACCAAAACTCCGGTCCGGACCGAAACCGCCAAGATCGACCTTCCGGTCAACAGCCGCAACATCGCCGCCTTCAACTTCACTCATTCGCGCTTCCAGTGGGACGGCGTGAATGTCCCCGCGAGCGCCAATGTCGGCTGGGCCCAGTTGCGCCAGAAGGTGATCAACGACGGCAAGGTGATCATCGGACGCTACCAGCGCATCTTCAGCCCGACCCTGATCAATGAGCTCAACATGAGCTACAGCTACCGGCCCTGGTACAGCCAACAGATCCCGGAAGAGGTCCGCCGCATTCAGCGCGACACGGTGGGATTCCGTGTGGGACAGTTCTTCCCCGAGGTGAATCCGTTCAACGTGGTGCCCAACGCCACCTTCGCCGGCGTCCCCGGGGCGGCGACGCTGGGCCTCGAAGGCCGCTTTCCGTTTGACTCCGTGCTGACCATCTTCACCTTCGCCAACAACCTGACCAAGAACTGGGGTCCGCACACTCTCAAGGCCGGTTTCTACTACGACAACACCTGGCACAAGAACGGCAACGGGCAGGCCTTCAACGGGACTTTCGCGTTCGGCCGCAACGTGAACAATCCGCTCGACACCGGATACGCGTATTCGAACACCGCGCTCGGCATCTTCGACTCCTACACCGAAGCCTCGCTCCGCCCAATCGGCCGGTACCCGATCCCGTCGCCCGAGTGGTTCGTCCAGGACTCCTGGAAGGTGTCACGCCGCCTGACCCTCGATCTCGGCATGCGCTTCATCGTGATCTCGCCCGAATACACCGAGAACTTCCCGGCCGCCGCCTTCGCGCCGGACGTCTTCAGCGCCGCGCGGGCGCCGCGTCTGATCGAGCCGTTTCTGCAGGGAAACACGCGCGTGGGCCGGCATCCGGTGACAGGCGCAACCTATCCCGCGGCGGTCATCGGCGGACTCGCGCCCGGCACGGGTGAACCCGGCAATGGCATGGTGTCCAACAAGTTCGACTCCAGCGTGCCGCGAACCATCATCGAGAACCGCGGTGTTCAGCTCGGGCCCCGCTTCGGTTTCGCCTATGACGTGTTCGGCGACGGCAGCACCGCGGTCCGCGGCGGCTTCGGCATGTTCTACCACCGGATCCCGAGCGGCACGACATCCAACAACGTCACCGTGCAACCGCCGCTCGCCGAGCGTCCGATCGTCTACAACGGAACACTCTCCACGTTCCTCAACGCGGGACGGTTCGTGTTCCCCAACACTGTCACCGGACTCGACCGGCGGCTCAAAAATCCCACGGTGATGAACTACAACTTCTCCGTGCAGCGCCGGATTCCCGGAGGAGTGATTGCGGATGCCGCCTATGTCGGCTCGCTTGGCCGCGCTCTCGCCTGGACCCGCAACCTCAACGCGATTCCTTTCGGCGCCAACTTTGACCGCGCGAACTTCGATCCCACGACAAACCGCCCGTATCCCGCGGCGTTCCTGCGCGCCTTTCGCGGCTACGAGGACATCAACTATTGGGAGCCCGGCGGCACGTCAAACTACCATTCGCTGCAGGTGACCGTGAACCGCCGGTTCCAGCGGGGACTCCAGTTCGGCGCCGCGTGGACTTGGTCCAAAGCGATGGATTACACCGACGCGGACGGACAGGCTGTCAGCGCGCTCGTCAATCCGCGCGTGTGGAACTACGGACTCGCGGGCTTCGACCGTACGCACGTGCTCAAGGTCAATTTCCTGTACGAAGTCCCGCGGGCGGGTGTGGACTTCGCCGCCGCCCGGGCGGTGCTCCATGGATGGCAGGTGTCCGGTATCGCCAGCTTCCTGAGCGGCGCTCCCGCCACGGCCGGACTCTCCACCGTCGTGGCCACCGACTTCACGGGCACGCCTTCCCATGGGGCGCGCGTGGTGGTGACCGGTGATCCTGCGCTGCCAAAGTCGGAACGGACATTCAACCGCTACTTCCGCACCGACGTGTTCCGCGCGCCCGCCGTTGGCACCTTCGGAAACGCTGCGAAGACGCAGTTCCGTGGGCCCGGCCGCAACAACTGGGACATCTCGGCGTTCAAGGATTTCACGGTGCACGAGAAGATGAAATTTCAGTTCCGGGCCGAGATGTACAACATCTTTAACCACACCCAGTTCACCGGAGTCGACTCGGCGGCGCGGTTCGACCAGGCTGGCAACCAGGTAAATCCGAGGATGGGCCAGTTGACGTCGGCGGCTGAGCCACGGATCGTGCAGTTGGCCTTGCGCTTCTACTTCTAGGCTTCAGCCCCTCAACAGCGACCGCACGAACGCGCCCCCAGCCACCCGGCCGCCCAGTTCGTCAAACCCTGCCTGATCCTCCGGTGGCTTGAACAAACCCCGGTCGGACCCCACGGCGGGATCCACTTCGAGCGGCAGCCGCGCGTACCGGCTCACCAGATCGTACACCGCGAACACGACTTCGATTCCGCCCTCCCGGTCCGCCACCTCGTGCTTCAGGCTGTACGCCGCCCAAGCCGCGTTCATTACCACGGACGTTTCCACCAGCGCCGCGCGGTATCCCGGATTCGATAACACTCCCAGTCCATGCACGCGCCGCAACGCCAGCGCCGCGGTTCGAACAGCCGGCAGGATCCGGTTGACGATCGACTGCAGCGGATAGTTCGTCGCCAGCGGCAGGTACATCGCGGGCTGCAGGTACGAATCCACCGCCGCCGTCACCGCGCCGCAGTGGAGATGTCCCAGCACCAGGATCAGCTTCAAAGAGGGAAAATGGTGCGACGCGTAGCTCAGGCTGCCCAGGCACTCGCTGCCCACGACATTCCCCGCCACCCGCACCACGAACAGGTCATTGCAGCCCTGCTCGAACACGATTTCGATCGGCACCCGCGCGTCGGCACAGCCGAGCACCGCGGCGAACGGCTCCTGCCGTGGCGCGGCTCCCATGGCATCACCGACGCCGAAGTCGCGCAAGTCCATCGGCAGGACGACCCGCTCTCCGGCCTGCACGTCGAGATCCGCCAGGCGTGCGAAGCGCTGGTTCCCGCGCTCGAGAACTTCCTTCGCCTCAGCCGCGCTGCCAGGCGGAACCTCCGGCGGCGCGGAAGGATCGTAGCGGAAAACGACCTCAATCATCGGACCCGGAACGACTGCACCTTTCCAGCCCATCGTCCGAGATCGCGCTCGTCGCGGCTCAGGCGGCTTGAGGTTCCGCGGTAATTCTCGTCCTCGAAGACTTCCACTTCGCGCACGCGCCCGAAGAACCGCATCGACTGGTAGTTCGCGCTGAACACGCGGCCCATGTTGGCGCGATTCTCACCCGACCCCGCGCACAAGGCGTCACCGCGGAAATCGCGGTCGGCGTAGAAGCATACGCCGTCGCCGTTGAACTTCCAGGTCCGCTCGCGATCATCGTAATAGCGGCCGTTATCGCTGCCGCCCGAATTGCCACGGTCCACCGCGGAGACTCCACCCGGCTTGCCGCCACCGTCGTTGCGGCCCGAGGGAAACCGGCCGCCGCTGCTGCCATACGAAGTCCAGTTGGACCTCCAGTTGAGCTTGAAGTGATGCTCCTCGCCGCCCCGTTTGGCATCGCGGATCCGCACCCAGGCGCGATACCGGTTGCGCGGACCAGGTTCTTCGATCAACCTTACCTCACCGCGTCCGTCAATCCCGCGGAACTGGAAATCGGTCAGGTTGTTTCCGCGCGGCAGCGGCTGCGAGCACTCACTGCCCGCATCACGCGCCGTCTGGCCGCGCACGGTCTCAAACACCACCTGGCCTTCTTCGACGAAGATGTTCACCTCGTCGTCCACCCACACACGGATCGAGCACCAGCCCTGGTTGCCCCGCTCGTCGTAGTCGCGCGTCCGCCGCGGTGTGATGGTAACGATCTCGGCCACAAGCGGCGCGGCTGCCAGAATACATGTAAAGAGTCGCATCGTACTCCACGATATCGAAATGAGACAATGAATGCTACTTATGACCGCGGAACGGCAGAGGCTGGAAGAGGCAGCTTCCCGGGCGAAACACTGGAGACGCTGGGGACCATTTATTTCCGAACGAGCTTGGGGAACCGTGCGCGAGGACTACAGCCTGCACGGGACCGCCTGGGACTACTTCCCGCACGACCACGCCCGCTCGCGCGCCTACCGCTGGGGCGAGGACGGAATCGCCGGCTGGTGCGATAACCACCAGCGCCTGTGCTTCGCACTCGCGATGTGGAACGGGCGCGATCCGCTCCTGAAGGAGCGGCTCTACGGAGTCACCGGCCCGCAAGGCAACCACGGCGAAGACGTCAAGGAGCTCTACTACTACCTGGACGCCACGCCGACCTACTCCTACGCGAAGTTCCTCTACAAGTATCCGCAGGCCGAGTTCCCCTACGCGCGCCTCCTGGAGGAAGCCCGACGCCGCGGCAAGCATGATCCCGAGTTCGAGCTCCACCACACCGGTGTGTTCGACCAGGACCGCTACTTCGATGTCTTCGCGGAGTTCGCCAAAGCCGCGCCCGACGATATCCTGATCCGGATCACAATCCTCAATCGCGGACCCGAGCCCGCCACGTTCCACCTCTTGCCCACGCTGTGGTTCCGCAACACTTGGTCCTGGGGCCGCCATCCTGACCGCCGCCCGCGCCTGGAAGCCACCGAGCCCGGTCGGATCCGCGCCGAGCATCCCTCGCTCGGCCTGTACTCGCTCCACTTTGACGGATCGCCAAGGCTGCTGTTCACCGAGAACGATACCAACGTTGAGCGCCTGTTCGGATTCACCGGCGGGACGCACCATTACAAGGACGCCTTCCACGACCTGGTCATCCACAAACGGGAAGACGCCGTGAACCCGGAGTTGCACGGCACCAAGGCCTGCGGCTGGTACGAATTCGAGATCGCCCCCGGGAGCCAGCGCGTGGTCCACTGCCGGCTCACCAACCGCCCGGGGCTCGCCGATGCAGAGGAAGTCTTCCGCCGCCGCGCGGCCGAGGCCAACGATTTCTATTCGTTCCAACCCAAGGCCGGCGAAGACGCGCGCAATGTCCAGCGTCAGGCTTTCGCCGGCATGCTGTGGTCCAAGCAGTTCTTTCACTATGTGGTCGAGGACTGGCTCCACGGTGATCCCGGGCAGCAGCCGCCTCCGCCGCAGCGCAAGCACGGCCGGAACTCGCAGTGGGGACATCTTTACGCCGACGACGTCCTGTCGATGCCCGACAAGTGGGAGTATCCGTGGTTTGCCGCCTGGGACACCTGCTTCCACATGATCTCGATGTCGCTCGTCGACCCGGATTGGGCCAAGCGCGAGCTGTCGCGATTCCTGCGCGAGTGGTACATGCACCCGAACGGCCAGATTCCGGCCTACGAGTGGGCGTTCGGAGACGTGAATCCGCCGGTGCATGCCTGGGCCTGCTGGCGCGTCTACAAGATCGCGTCGAAGCTCGAAGGCAAACCTGACACGCGGTTCCTCGAGTCCGTTTTCCACAAGCTGCTCATGAACTTCACCTGGTGGGTGAACCGCAAGGACTCAGCCGGTGACAACGTGTTCGAGGGCGGATTCCTGGGCCTCGACAACATCGGCGTGTTCGACCGTAGCGCCCCGCTGCCCACCGGCGGCTCGCTCGAACAGAGTGATGGCACCAGTTGGATGGCGATGTACAGCCTGAACATGCTCCGCATCGCGCTCGAGCTCGCCTACGCCAATCCCGTTTACGAGGATGTGGCGTCGAAGTTTTTTGAGCACTTCCTCTACATCGCCAACGCAATGAACACGCTCGGCGGAAGCGGCCTCTGGGATAACGAAGACGGCTTCTACTATGACCGCCTGCACATGCCGTCCGGCCAATCAGTGCCCATGCGGGTCCGCTCCATGGTCGGCTTGATCCCGCTCTTCGCCGTCGACACGATCGAAGAGGCCTACATCGACAAGCTCCACGGGTTCCGTGGCCGGATGGAATGGTTCATCCGCAACCGGCCGGACCTGTGCGGCAACGTGGCCTCCATCACGCTCCAAGGCGAAGCCGACCGCCGCCTGCTCGCCATCTGCCACGGCACCCGCCTGCGGCGTGTACTCGCCAAAATGCTCGATGAATCCGAATTCCTGTCGCCATTCGGACTGCGCTCGCTGTCGCGACATCACGCCGCCAACCCCTACGTATTCTGGGTGGACGGCGTGGGGCACCGTGTTGACTACGAACCTGCTGAGTCCCGCACCGGCCTGTTCGGCGGCAATTCCAATTGGCGGGGACCCGTCTGGATGCCCGTCAACTACCTCATGATCGAATCCCTCCAGCGCTTTCACCACTACTACGGCGACGGCTTCCAGGTCGAGTTCCCCACCGGATCAGGCGAGATGTTGACGCTCGCCCAGGTGGCGCGCGAGCTGTCGCGCCGGCTAATCCGGCTGTTCCTGAAAGACGGACACGGGCGGAGGCCGATCCATGGCGTCGAAGAGAAGATGCAGACCGATCCGCATTTCCGCGACTACCTTCTGTTCCACGAGTACTTCCATGGCGACAACGGCGCGGGCATCGGCGCGAATCATCAGACGGGCTGGACAGCGCTGGTCGCCAAGATGATCCAGCAGAGCGGGGCCTGACCGGATGCTGCGCCTGATTGGACGGATCGTCCTCAAGCTCTTCTTCCGTTGCGAATTCCGCGGCGAGATCCCGCGCGAAGCGGGCGGAAAGCTGCTGATCGTCGCCAACCATCAGTGCCTGCTCGACCCGGCGTTGATCGCCACCCACCTGCCGTTTGACTGCTTCTGGATCACCCACACCACCATCGCCGCCCAGTGGCATTTCCGCATCCTGCTGCGGTTTGTGCCCCATATCGTCGTCGACACCGCGAACCCGCTGGCAATGAAGCAGATCATCCAGCACGTCGACCAGGGCAAGCCCGTCGTCATCTTCCCCGAAGGGCGCCTCACCGTTACCGGCAGCCTGATGAAGGTCTACGACGGACTGGCGTTCCTGCAGGCCAAGACCGGCGCGCGGATCCTGCCTATCGCCATCGAAGGCGCCGTCTACTCCAGGTTCACCCGCGAGCGTCCCCGGCTGCCCAAGTTCTGGCGCCCGAGAGTCACCGTCACCTATTTCCCGCTTCGGACCCTGCCCACTCCCGAGGGCCGTAGCGCGCGCGAACGCCGCCGGGCGGCGAGCAACCAGTTCCGGCGGCTGCTCGAGGAGATCTGGTTCCACGCACAGCGCCCCACAAACCTGTTTGAGACATTTCTGGACGCGATCGACGTGCATGGCCGGAGCCATCCGGCTGCTGACGATATCCGCTTCCAGCCCCAGACCTACGGCATGCTGCTCCGTGGCGCGCTCGCACTCGGCCGCCTGGTGAGCCGCCTCTCACAGCAGGACGAGATCCTCGGCGTGTTGATGCCCAACGCCGCGCCGACACTGATGCTGCTGTTCGGCATGTTCAGCGTGCGCCGCGTCCCCGCGATGCTCAACTACACCTCGGGCGTCGACGGCATGCAGAGCGCCATCCACACCGCGCGGATCAGGACGGTGATCACCTCGCACGCTTTCATCGAGAAGGCCAAGCTCGCCGACAAGATCGCGCAGTTAAAGGACGTCCGCATCGTCTATCTCGAGGATCTGCGTCCCACCTTTTCCCTTACCGATAAGCTTTGGCTGATGCTGTGGGCGCTCCGCCGTCCGCGCAGCGTCGCCGTGCCCACGCCGCCGGAAGCGCCCGCGTTCGTGCTGTTCACCTCGGGATCGGAAGGAAAACCCAAGGGCGTCGTGATCAGCCACCGCGCAGTGTTGTCAAACATCAACCAGATCCGCGCCGTGTACGACCTCAACGCGAACGACAAGTTCCTCGCCGCCCTCCCGCTGTTCCACTCATTCGGACTCACGGCCGGCGCGCTCGTGCCGCTGGTCACCGGCGCCAAAGTGTTCCTCTACCCCTCGCCGCTTCATTACCGGATGATCCCGGAGATGGCCTACGACCAGGACTGCACGGTCCTGTTCGGCACCGGCACGTTCCTGTCGAAGTACGCCCGCATGGCGCACGACTACGATTTCTACTCGGTCCGCTACGTCCTCGCCGGCGCTGAGAAGCTGCCCGACGGACTGCGCGAAACCTACATGAACCGCTTCGGGATCCGGATCCAGGAAGGCTACGGTGTCACCGAATGCGCGCCGGCTATCTCGATCACCACACCGTACTTCTGGCGCGCGGGAACCGTCGGACGCCTGCTGCCGGGAATCGAATATCAGGTAACGCCGGTGCCGGGAATCGACCGCGGAGGCATGCTCCATGTCCGCGGACCGAACCTGATGTCCGGATATCTGCTGTACGACAAGCCCGGCCAGATCCAGCCGCCGCGATCAAGCGTAGGCGAGGGCTGGTATGAGACCGGGGACATCGTCGAAGTCGACAGCGACGGATTCCTGCGCATCATCGGACGCGTGAAGCGGTTCGCTAAGGTGGCGGGCGAAATGGTGTCGCTCGAAGTGGTCGAGCAGATCGCCAATGCCGCGTCGCCCGCCCGCGCGCACGCCGCAACAACAGTATCGAGCGTCAAGCGGGGAGAAGTGATCGTGCTGCTCACCGAGGACCGCGAACTCCGCCGTGAGGCCCTGGTGGCGGTGGCGCGCGAGCGGGGACTCCCCGAGGTCGCCGTCGCCCGGTCCGTCCATTTCGCCGACAAGCTCCCGCGCCTCGGGAGCGGCAAGATCGACTACGTTACGCTCAAGGAGCTTGCGGCCACCGTCGCCGCTGAACCCGGACAGGTGATGACCGCATGAGCGTGGACGCGGCTGCCGCCCGCGAGCAGCGCGCGTGGTATTGGTACGACTGGGCGAATTCGGCTTTCACCACCTCCGTCGTCACGCTCTTCCTCGGACCCTACTTGACCGCCCTTGCCAAGGCCGGCGCCGACTCGCAAGGGATGGTCCACATCCTGGGAATCCCGGTCGCCGCCCAAGCCGTGTGGCCCTACGCAGTGTCCGCATCGGTGTTCCTGCAGGTCTTCGCGCTCCCGGTCTTCGGAGCTATCGCCGACTACGGGCGCAACAAGCGCGAGATGCTGACGGCGCTCACCGTGGGAGGATCAGCCGCCACGATTGCGATGTTCCTGCTCACCGGATCGAGCTACATCGCGGGCGTCCTGCTCTTTCTCGCCGCCAACTTCTGCTACGGCGCCGCCATCGTCGTCTACAACTCGTTCCTGCCCGAGATCGCCGCACCCGAGGACCGCGACCGTGTCTCCTCGCGCGGCTGGGCGTTCGGCTATCTCGGCGGCGGACTCCTGCTGGCCCTGAACCTGCTCTTGTACACCAACGCGGACCGCATCGGACTAGGCAGCGGACTCGCCGTCCGCCTCAGCCTCGCCTCGGCTGGCGTCTGGTGGCTGTTGTTCTCCGTGTTCCCGTTGCGGACCCTGCGCAATCGCGGTCCTGCGAAGAGTCCCCCGCCGGGACAGCACTATATTACGGTTGCGGTGAAGCAGCTTTGGCACACTCTACGCGGAGTCCGGCGTTATCCGCAGACTCTGCTGTTTCTGGCGGCATACCTGGTCTACAACGACGCCATCCAGACCGTGTTCACCATGGCGGTCCAGTTCGGCAGCGAGGAGCTGAAGCTGAGCCTGTCGACGCTGACCTCAGCCGTCCTGCTCGTGCAGTTCGTTGCCCTTGGCGGCGCACTCGGATTCAACCGCGTGGCGGCCGCCATCGGCAACAAACACGCGGTGATGGTGGCGCTCGTGGTCTGGTGCCTCACCCTGGTCGCCATCTACTTTCTGGTGTACACCGCAGCCGGATTCTACATCGCCGCCTCGGCGATCGGTGTCGTGATGGGCGGGTCGCAGGCACTGAGCCGGTCGATCTTCTCCCTGCTGATCCCTCGCGGCCAGGAGGCGGAATACTTCAGCGTGTACGAGATCAGCGACAAAGGTACAAGCTGGCTCGGCCCCCTCTTCTTCGGGCTGGCCCTTCAGGTGACAGGCAGCTTCCGCGTGGCGATCCTGTCGCTGATTCTGTTCTTCGCCGTAGGCCTGATCCTGTTGTCGCGCGTCGACGTCGAGGCGGGATCGGCCGCGGTCCGGCCGGAATAGCTCGGCATCGGTGTGTTTGCTTGATCCTCACAAAAAGGGGGGACCGGCAGTATAATTCCTATTTTCCGTCGGCCTCCCTGCAACGCTCCCCTCTCAAGCGGCACTACTGCAAGGTGGCGCTCCGCGCCATCCAAGAACACTCGAGAGGAAGGAGTATCGAATGCCGGAAGAACCAACCCAACAGCCGCCTGTCCAGGCGGCTAGTCTGTCACCGACTGCCAGCATCGCGCAATTGACCATTCGCGATCTGAGCGCGCTGATCTCGGCCGAAGTCGCAAAGGCGATCGCGGACCGGATCCGCCCGGGCCAGGTCGGCGGCGCGCACGTGAACTCAGGACCGCCAGGATTCGTGAACGGAGGAGGGCACGCGAACTTCGACCCGCCGCACGTAAACTCGGGACCGCCTGGATTCGTAAACGGAGGAGGACACGCCAACTTCGACCCGGACTTCGGCTTTACTACGGCGATCAACCGCCCGTCGCTGGGCAGTGCCGCTGGGATCCACGTCAATTCGGGCCCGCCGGGATTCGTCAATGGCGGAGGACATGCCAACTTCGATCCGCGGCTGACGAGCGGATCCCACGTCAACTCTGGTCCGCCGGGATTTGTGAACGGAGGAGGGCACGCCAACTTCGATCCAAACCAGATCCGGCCGGGAAGCACGGTCGTCCTGACGCTGCCCGACGGCGGACGGATCAACGTGCCCGCAGCGGGAAAGCTGAACTTCCGGGTTCGCGGGTTCCATATTCAGAGGTAGCAGGCAGATGAGTCCGGTTGAGATCGTGCGCGTGCTCCCCGGGTTTGCGGGAAACGTGTGCGGTCTCCGCCGGGGTGAAGTGCAACTGGACTCCGCGACCCTGTGCGGAACCTACCGGGGCCAGGTGGCAAGCCATCCCGCGGCGCGCCGGGTGGAGGCCATGCTCGTGATGGCGCGGGCCAAGCCGATGCTGCTCGACCACGGCCCAGAGGAATATGTGTCCGCACTCGCGGCTTGGGCCCAGGCGCGCGGAATGACGGCGCTTCTGTCGCCCTACGAGTTCACACCGGTGCGGGAAGAGGCAAGGGGCGGCTATTCGAACTCGATGGAAGGGATTCGGCCAGCGCGGGCGGGATCGGGAGCTTGGCGTTCTGTGCTGGCGGCATTGGAACCGGGCCGCGTCATGCTGGGCTGGTGCTGCCTGTTACGAGGCTGGGACGGGCGGCTGGGTGTTCTGCTGGGTTACCCGGAGTGCTGCGCCGCGGCTTATCCGGCACGATGGGAGAGAGCAAAACGGGAATCGCGGGGAGACGTGGCCGCGGCGATGCTGTCCGAATGGGGACTGGGCTATGCCGGGCCGTTCGGGTGGGAGGCGAACGTATTTGCGCGATATCTCGGATTCGAGCTGATCCAGCACTTCCCGTGCCGTCCCGATTGCGACGCGACTCTGCGGCTTGCCCGGCGCAACCTCGCCGCGTTGCGCGCCTTCGCTCCAGAGATCGTGGAGCAAGCCGTGCGGGTGCTTGGCGCACCTGTAGCGTTCGCGCGCAATGGGGGTGTTGCGGTGTTTCCGGGAGGCCTGGTGATGGTTGAAGGCGGAGAGTGCGTTCTCACTTTCGACCCGCGCGCGGCTCTCGCCACCGGCCCGCTGAGACCCGCGGTGGAAAAGGCGGAGGGCCGGATTGAGGTGACGCAAAGTGGTTTCGAGGCTGGCGGGACGGAATTTGACGGATGGTTGATCGATTTCCAAAAGGAGGCAGAGCGATGAGATATTTCTGCAGGCCGTCGGTGGAACAGGCCGAAGGCGGGTACATCCCTCAAACGTTCGGCAAAGTGTTCGAGCCCTTTGGCGGCGTGTCGCTCGGCCCCAACGCCGTGCTGGACACCGATGGCACAGGGATCCTTGAGATCGAAGGCGAACCGTTGGCAATCCATGCCGAGTCCTCAAGCTGGAGTTTCCTGAGCGCGGGGGAATTGGCGGCGTTCCAGCGGATGAAGGGGCTGCGGTTCGACGAACTGCGGAGATCGTGGCCCGGACAGGCGCGGGCAAGCGCATCCGACTTCACGGCGCATTTGTACCGGCGTGGCTTGATCTCGATCAACGGACACCGCGCCGTGGACGCCGCGATGTTCCACGAATCCGCCAACTACAACGAAGGAAACCTGGTGGAGCTGTTGCTGACGGAGAAGTGCAACCTGGCGTGCCCATATTGTCTGGCGGGGGCCAACAAGTCGATGCCCACCATGGACTGGGAGATAGGCAAAAAGGCCGTCGACCTCGCCTTCGGCATGATGAACACACGGACCCTGGCGTTCGAGTTCGCCGGTGGCGAGCCGTTCCTTCAGTTCGCGCTGATGAAGCGGCTCACGGAATACATCCGGAACCACCCCTTCCGGTTAGGGCGGACCCTGTTTCTGAGCGTCCAGACCAACGCCACGCTGATCAATGATGAACGCGCCGCGTGGCTCAAGGAGAATGACATCCGCGCCGGAATCTCGGTGGATGGAGGCGCGGCCGCGCAGAACAAGAGCCGTCCGCAGGTCAATGGGCGTCCGTCATTCCCGCTGCTAATGAACGGGATAGAGACTCTCAAGAAGCACGGCGTTTCCTTCGGCGCGCTGGTTGTATTGAACCGGTACAATTCCGGGCCGCCCGGAGAACTGATCGAGTTCCTGTTGGCCAACCGCATTCATGGATTCCGGTTGAATCCAGTTGTTTTCATCGGTGACGCGCGCAAGAACTGGAATGAGGTGGGTCTGACGCAGAGCGAGGTGCTTGCCTATTTCCAATCAATGATCCGGTCCATCGCATCGAACGGGCACCTGCTGCTCGAGGATAACGTGCGGAGCATGCTCGATTTCCTCACAAGCAAGCAGCGCCGGACGCGCTGCATGCGGTCGCAGTGCGGTGCGGGCGACACGTTCCAAGCGGTGGCTGCCAACGGTGACATCTATCCCTGCGGGCGTGGAACGCAGTCGCCTGGTTTGAAGCTGGGCAACATCTTTGACGAGGGGCTGCGGAGCCTGGACGAACCCGGAAGTCGGAACAGTGTCATCGGCGAAATCCGGGAGCGGCGCCCCCACAAGATGGAGGAATGCCGCTCCTGTGACTACCGCCAGCTTTGCCAATCGGGCTGTTCCGCGCAGGCCTGGGAACGGCATGGATCGGTGATGCACCGGACTCCGGAGTGCTCCTTCTACAAGACGATGTATCCCTACCTGATGCGCTGGCTCTCGTTCGACGGACAAGCTTTCGACGCCCTCAACCGGTGCAGCTATTTCGGCAACCAGGGGGTTCGCGTCGATCATGACTTCGCCGGAGCCCCGGCAATGCCCCCGCCGCCAAACCAATGGACAGCCGCGCAACGGATCTAGGAGCAATACTGTTCACTTAACGTTTCTTGATCCGCAATACGATCTTGACGCGGCGGGTCTGGCATCGTCCGCGTGGCCTCAGGTTGTAGTTGCTCATCTTCCGTTTGACTCCACGCGGGTTGCTTCGGTT
>VFZX01000199.1 GCA_016871015.1 Acidobacteriota bacterium
CTGGGCGAGAACACAGCCACCGAACAAAACAAGACAGAGCCTCATGGAGGCAGCGTAACACGAGCTAACGGATGGAAAGGACCGCGCCGGTGCTGATCTGTCCCAGAGTTTCCAACTCCAACGCCACGCGGTCTCCGGTCGCGACGCCAACCGGGAGCGTGAAAGTCACCTGATACCGCCCGATCTGGCCCGGTTGGAGCCCCGCGAACGTCACCGGGATATCGCGTCCACCGACCCGCACCGTAACCGGATTCGCCGTCCGCACCTGTCCCGCAGGCGCAGGCTGGCCGGCTTCCACCGCCGGGGTAACCGCCCCCAGACCGGCGCAGACCAGCGTCACCGAGTCCCCCGCTTGCGCGGGCGCAGTACTCGAATTTGGGAACGGCTGTCCGCCGCCACGCTGGACCTGGGCTTGCAGCACCGCTGGCTGCGCGTCCGCGACATTCACCGGAACGGCGCGCGAGTAAGTCAATCCGCGCCGGACCAGTACCTGATGCAGAGTGTTTGTGCTCAATCCTGACGGAACCACTGCATCAATGCGCTGCGCATTGGCGGCGAACAGTGGAATCCGCCTTCCGCCCATGATCACTTCGGTGTCGCCCAGCCGGTCGGGCAGGGCAGCGGTGGCCGGAGCGTTGAGAGACAGATTCGCCGTGAAGCGTTCCCCCGTTAGGGTGATGAGACTGCCCGGCGCCACGGGCAAATTCGAAATCGTTGGTACCGGCGAATTCACCACGCCGTCGGCGGCCAGCGACGGCGGATCCTGCGCCGCTCGCAAGTCGGCGGAGACTTCGTGTTCGCCGCGAACCTGCGCCGCGCGGTCCTCGGCGACCACTTTGACGTTGACCGTACCGGTCTGCGTGCCGCGCGAGGCCCAGGTCCCGTGCCATCTGCCGTCTTTGAGCGACTGCAGCGCAACCGGCGGATCGCCATTGGAAAAGCTCATCGTCACGGCGCCTTCCTCGAGCGCGCGTCCACAGTCGTCCACCACGTCGACCACGATACCCGCCGGCCACCCCGCCGGGATGCTGGCTGCCTGTCCGAGTGACCGGACTGAAGGCACCAGCCTCCGCGCGCTGCACGCGTCGGCGTTCCTACGGCCACTCTTGGAGGCGGCGGTCGCGGCCGGCGCGACAACCAGCCGCACGTCCACTTTGCGGACCGTCCCATCCGCGAACTGGAACGTCAAGTCGGACCGGTAAGTCCCGGCGCTAAGACCGAAGGTGACCGGCTGGACCACGACGCGCTGCGGTTCCCGCGGCAGGACATTGGCGTCGATCGGCGAGTACTGGAGCGGGTTGTTCCGCGCGAACGTCGCGGCAGCGGACCAGTAGGCCACGGCGTCCTGGGTGATGTTGAAAACAGTCAGATCCTGAGACCCGGGTGAAATGATGCCCTCGACGGTCGAAAACGTCAGCTCGCTTGGTTGCACGACGCTGCCCGGCCGCGATCCAGCGGGCAGCACCTCCAGGAACACCGGAAGCACGTGTGGCGAGTTGGCTGCCTGCGCGGACTCCACCTGCACCAAGCCGTAGTAGACGCCCGGCGCCAAGCCGGCCTGGTCAATGTTGACCTCGATCTGGGGCACCGTGCGCGCTGCGGCGTCCGTGGTTCCCGAAGTCGCCGAGAGCCGCAGCCAGTTGGAGCCGCCAGCAAGCGTCGAGGTCGTGATCCGCCACTGCATCGATCCGTTGCCAAGGTTCAGCACTCCGAACGGCTGCGGCGGCACGATGCCACCGCCTGCCACTGCCTGGAACGAGAGCCCGGACTGGGACAGCAGGATCGCCTGTTCGCGGTCGCTGATGGTCATCGTCACGGGAATTTCGCGGGTAACTCCTCCGCCGCTGATCGTTACGAAGCTGCGATAGGTTCCGCGGGTACGCGTGCCAGGATCAGCCTCGACCGTAACGGTCAGAGGGTTCGCCGGCGTGACGGCGCCCTGGGCTGGTGTCACTCGCAGGAATCCGCCCGGCCCGGCGGCGGCCTGAACGGCGATGGATCCGCTGCCCGCGTTGGTGACGAGCAGCGTCTCGCCCCGGCGCGCCGCGGTGCGGGGGTAGGTGAACGTGAGCGCGGTCTTATCCGTCTGCAGGTTCGGCGGAAGCGCGGCGCCCACTACAAACTGGACGTTCGTGGTGAGCAACTTCGGTTCCCCCAGCGGCGCCTCGAACTCGATGGTGCCGGAATAGGTCCCGGGCGCGAGATTGGCCGGATTCGCCGTCACCGCGACGATTCGCGGCGTGTTGCCCGTCGAGGTGCTCGTGCTCAGCCAGTTCCCGCCGCTGGCGGTCCGCACCCGGACGTTGAGCGCGAGCCCTGACACCTCCGCGGTCGCCACCACGTTCCGTGGCTGCGCCGGAGCGCCGCCGGAGGCGCCAGTAAAGCTCAACGAGTTCGCCGAGATTTGGAACGAGGGCGGATGGGCGAGGATCTTGCGGATCCGGTTGTCGTTGGTCTCGGTGATGTAGACATTGCCCTTCTCGTCGGAGACCACGGCGCCCGTGGAGCCGATACGGGCTTGCGTCGCCAGGCCGCCGTCCCCGGAAATCGTGCCAACCGGGCCCACGCCGGCGATCACTTCAAGCTGGCCGGATGGCGTTACCCGGCTGACGTGGCCGGCACTGCGAATGAGCAGGTTCCCTGAGCGGTCAAGGCTGATCCCGGTTGGGCGTACGAGCGGAACCGACGTTGCTGCGCGCGGCCCCAACGGAATGGGAGCATCGCTGACTCTTCCCGTGCCCGCAAACGTCGAGATGGTGCCGTCGGGGGTGATCCGGCGGACGCGATGTCCGGACTCCTCCGAAACATAGAGATTGCCGGAGGCATCGGCCGCCAGCCCATGCGGCTCAGCCAGCCCCGCTGAAGCCGCCGGACCGCCGTCTCCCGACGAGGCCCGGCGAAGGTTGCCCGCCACCAATGAGTCCACTTCAAACAGGTCTCCGCCCGGCTTGAGTCTCAATACGAGATTTGCCCCTCGGAACGCGTAGTAGGGCGCGCCGCCAGGGCCGAACACGAGCCCCCCTGGCTCCCCGGTCGACAGGAAGAAAGCATCCATGGACCGGTCGTCATTGAGCCGGCTCACTCCATACCCACTGGAGAAGTAGAGACGGCCATCCGGCCCGACGGCCGGCGCGAACGGAAGGAAGAGCGGATTTTCACTTGCGGGAGAGCCTGGGACTGGGGCCGCGGCGATGAACTGCCCGTTACCGGCCAGACTCGAGATGTTCCCGGCGGGATCGATGACCCGGATTCTTCCGTTGGCGCTGTCGGCGAAATAGAGGTTGTTGCTGGAATCGAGCGCGATTCCAGCCGGTCCGCTGAGCAGTGCCAGACTCGCGGGCCCCCCGTCGCCGCCATAGCGGTGCCGTTCGTTGCCAACGATCTTTTCGAGCTTCCGGTCGGGTGAGATTCGAAAAACGCGGCCCGGAATGAAGGTCGAAAAATAGATGTCGCCCTGGGAGCCGGCGGTCATCGCCACCATGATCAAGTCCGCTGTGCCTTCGACTGGCAGGATTTCGAGAGTCCCGCCGGGCGCGATCCGGGTCAGGTCGGTGACGTTGCTTCGGCCCTCCTCGATCATCGTGCTGGACAGGTAGACGCCTCCTCGCGGATCGGCCGCCAGCGAGATCGGTTGCAGAGGGGAGTCCACCGCCGGGCCGGCGGTGGCGCGTCCCCGGGTTCCGTTTCCCGCGAAGGCTTCGATCACTCCGTCCACCCGGATCCTCCGCGCGCGGCGGAAATTCTCAAGAAGATCGGACGTCTCAATAAAGTAGAGATTCCCGGCGCCATCCGAGATGAGTGACTGCGGAGAACAGATCGACGCCTGCCGGGCCGGACCGCCGTCGCCCGAAGATCTGCATTGACCGGTTCCCGCAACCAGCGAAATCAGCCCATTTGTGTCGATCCGGTAGATCCGGTCCAGGAACTCGTCGGCCACCACCAGGTCGCCATTGGGGAGGAGAGCCATCGACGAAATCTCGCCAAATACTACGTCGGCGGCACGGAGTCCCTGCGCCGGGTACTGCTCGCCGAGGCCGGCAATGGTCGAAGTAAGGCCGTCCGGCGTGAACTTCCGGATTCCAACACCCTCCGAGTCGGCGACGTAGATGTTGCCTTGGCGGTCGATCGCGATCGCCTTGGGAAAGCTCATGGATGCGCGCAGAGCAGGCCCGCCGTCGCCGGAGAATCCCGCAAGCCCGTTGCCCGCCACGCCGGTGACCGTGTTCGCCGTGTAGCGGAACACCATTTGGTTGTAGCTGTCGAGAATCATGAGATTCCCCGCGGTGTCGAACGTAAGCCCTGCGGGGAGCCCCAGGGGAGCCTCGAGAGCGGGCATCGACAGCCGGGGAAAGACCCAGTCCGTCCCCGCGATCGTGGTGATCACTCCCTGGGCGAACAGTCCTCCACCGGCCATCGCCGCGATCCAGATCCAGGCTTGGCTTCGCACGCTCTCATGGTACCTCCGATCGGGTTTCGGTCAAAGGCGGTAGAGTACCAGCGTGATACGATAGTCGTTTCCCAGGGATGCTCGTTAAGATCTGTGGCATAACCGGCCGCGATGACGCGGTCGCGGCTCGGGATGCCGGTGCCGGCGCCCTCGGTTTCAATTTTTGGCCGAAGAGCCCCCGCTACATCAGTCCGGAGGCGGCTGCGTGCTTTGTCCCCGATCTCGGCGGCGTCCTCAAGGTAGGAGTCTTTGTGAACGCGGAAGCGGAACAGATCAGCGCTGTCGCGCGCCTGGCCGGGCTTGACATTGTCCAGCTTCACGGCACGTTCGATCCGCCTCCCGGCGCACGCGCCTGGAAAGCGCTCGCGGTCAAAACGGGATTCGATTCTGCTTCGCTCGAAGGCGCCGACGCGTACCTGCTGGATGCCCCGTCCGGCGAAGAGTACGGCGGCACCGGCCGAACCTTCGACTGGAACCTGATCCGCGGTCTGCAAAGGCGAATCGTTCTGGCCGGCGGACTCGACGCATCCAACGTGGCGGAGGCCATCCGGACCGCCCAGCCCTGGGGCGTCGACGCCTGCTCGCGTCTCGAGTCCTCGCCGGGTAAGAAGGACCACCATCGCGTTGCCGCGTTCTGCAAGGCCGTGCTCGAAGCCGTCCCATGAGATTGAAACAATGACACCCACGCAGCCGGACATCCTCGGCCATTTCGGACCCTATGGCGGCCGCTTTGTCCCGGAGACACTCATGGCTCCCCTCGAACAGGTGGAAGCCGAATGGAGGAAAGCACGCCTGGACCCCGGGTTCCAGGCCGAGCTCCGGCACTTGCTGGAGAATTACGCAGGACGGCCGACTCCCCTGTACTATGCCAAACGGCTGTCGGAGATCCTGGGCGGCGCACGGATCTACCTCAAGCGCGAGGATCTGCTCCACACTGGCGCCCACAAGATCAACAACTGCCTCGGCCAGATCCTGCTTGCCCGTCGCATGGGCAAGAACCGGATCATCGCCGAGACCGGCGCCGGACAACACGGAGTCGCCACTGCCACCGCCTGCGCCCTGTTCGGACTTGACTGCACGGTCTACATGGGGATCGAGGACATGCGCCGGCAGCGGCTCAACGTCTTCCGGATGCGGCTGCTGGGCGCCAAAGTCGTTGGAGTGACTGCTGGCAGCCAGACCCTCAAGGACGCGATCAGCGAAGCGATCCGCGACTGGGTCACCAACGTCGAAACTACGCACTACCTGCTGGGATCCGCGCTCGGTCCGCATCCTTATCCGGTGATGGTGCGCGAATTCCACCGCTGCATTGGCGAAGAAGCCCGGCAACAGATCCTCGAAATTGAAGGCCGCCTGCCGGACGCGGTGATTGCCTGTGTCGGTGGCGGATCCAACGCAATCGGAATTTTTCATCCGTTCCTGAGCGACGCACCGGTCAGGCTCATCGGTGTGGAAGCCGGCGGGCGTGGACCCGAGCTGGGTGAGCATGCCGCGCGCTTTTCCGGGGGTTTCCCCGGTGTCCTGCAGGGAACCTACAGCTACCTGTTGCAGGATGACGACGGCCAGATCGCGTTGACGCACTCTGTTTCCGCCGGGCTCGACTATGCCTCGGTGGGGCCGGAACACGCCCTGCTCCGCGACATGAAGCGCGCTGAATACACATCGTGTTCCGATGCGGACGCGCTGGCCGCAGCCCGGCGGCTGGCGCAGACCGAGGGGATCATTCCGGCGCTCGAGTCCGCGCACGCCGTGGCCGAGGCCATGCGGCGCGCGCCCTCGGAGCCCGGCCAGGTCTACGTCGTGAACGTGTCCGGCCGCGGCGACAAGGACACCGGAATCTACGTCGAGAACTTCCCCGAGTTGGACCAGCCATGAGCCGCATCCGCGACAAGTTCGCCGAGCTAAAGAGCCGCGGAGAGACCGCGCTGATCGCTTACCTGACCGCCGGGGATCCCTCCCCAGACCTCACCGCACGGCTGGTGTGGGCGCTGGAGCGTGGCGGCGTCGACATGATCGAGCTGGGAGTACCGTTCTCCGACCCGCTGGCCGACGGCCCCCGGATTCAATTGGCGATGGACCGCGCTCTCAAGCACCACGTGAACCTGCCGCGTGTGCTCGATATTGCGCGCGAAATCCGCACGCGGTCATCCATTCCTCTGGTGCTGTTCAGCTATTTGAATCCCCTCCTGCGTTACGGATTCGAGCGGTGCGCCAGTGAAGCTGCCGCGGCCGGCATTGATGGCTGCCTTGCCACGGATCTGACTGTAGAGGAAGCGGAGGACCGTGTGAAGGCCCTGCACTCCGCCGGGCTCGAAACTGTGTTCCTCGCCGCTCCAACAAGCACGCTCCGCCGCCTGGAGCTGGTGTCGCGCTACTCGACCGGGTTCATCTATCTGGTGTCGCGGACCGGTGTCACGGGTGAGCAGGAGGCGTTGTCCCAGTCCGTCGCACGCATGGTCTCGGCGTTGAAGGACGTGACGGATAAGCCGCTCGCGGTGGGGTTCGGGATCTCGCGTCCGGAGCAGGCGGCTGCGGTTGGCCGGATGGCGGACGCGGTGGTCGTGGGCAGCGCCTTCGTCCGTGTGATCGAGGAGTACGCTCAGGCGCCGGACCTCGAAGCCCGGATCGAAGATCTCGCACGCCGCTTGAAGGAGCCCTTGAGAGCATCCCAATGACGCCGGAAGAAGCGAATGCGCATCTGGAAGCCTGCCGCGGCGAGATTGATGATCTCGACCGCCAGATTGTCGCCCTGTTGAACGCGCGTGCCGGAGTGGCGGCGCGCATCGGGGATATCAAGCAAGAGGCCGCGATGCGTGTCTACGAGCCCAAGCGCGAGGATCAGGTATATCAGAACGTGGTGGCAACCAATCCGGGTCCGCTGAAGGGTGACGCGCTGCGCCGGATCTACGAGAGAATCATGGACGAGATGCGCAGCCTGCAGCGCGACAGAATGGCGGGACGACAGGAGGCCGGACTTGATCGTCGTAATGGATGAGGGCGCTACCGAATCACAGGTGCAAGCCGTGATCGACCGCCTGGTCGAGCGCGAATTCACGGTTCACCGCTCCACCGGCGTGGTCCACACTCTGCTGGGCGGCGTCGGGCCCGAAGACGAAGTGGACCCGGCCGAGTTCCTCGTCATGGACGGCGTCAAGGAATGCCGCCGTATCGCATCGCCCTACAAGCTCGCCAGCCGCCACTTCCGGCCGGGCGGAACGGTGGTAAAGGCGGGTGCCGTCGAAATTGGCGGTGAGCGGGTCGTGGTAATGGCGGGCCCGTGCAGCGTCGAGAGCCGGGACCAGATCCTTCGAGCCGCGGAACAGGTTGCGCGGGCGGGAGCCACCGTGATCCGCGGTGGAGCCTTCAAGCCCCGCAGTTCGCCGTACAGCTTTCAAGGACTCGGTGAAGCAGGACTGGTGCTGCTGCGCGAAGCCGCGGACGCGCACGGCCTGGTCACTGTCAGCGAGGTGATGGACTCGACCCAGATCCCGCTGCTTTCCCGCTATGCGGACATTCTCCAGGTGGGCGCGCGCAACATGCAGAACTTCAACCTGCTGCGGGAGCTGGGCAAGCTCCGCCAGCCGGTCCTGCTCAAGCGCGGCATTGCGGCCACGGTTGAGGAGCTATTGCTTTCGGCCGAGTATATCCTCTCGGGCGGGAACTACGACGTGATCCTGTGCGAGCGGGGGATCCGGACGTTCGAAAGCTCCACCCGCAACACCATGGATCTCTCCGCGATTCCCGTAGTGAAAAAGCTTTCGCACTTGCCCATTGTGGCCGACCCTTCACACGGAACCGGACGCCGGGACCATGTGGGCGCGATGGCTCGCGCGGCGGTGGCGGCCGGAGCGGATGGTCTGCTCATTGAAGTCCATCCGGATCCCGACCGTGCCCTGAGCGACGGCGCGCAATCGTTGCGTCCCGAACAGTTCGAGGAGTTGATGCAACAGCTCCGCATCATCGCGCCGGCCGTGGGAAGGTCGGTTTAGTGGAAACAGTCGCGATCGTCGGGGTGGGTCTGCTGGGAGGCTCGCTGGCGAAGGCTTTCCGCAAGCATGGATTGGCCAAGACGATTCTCGGGGTGAGCAGCGGTCCTCGAACATACCCGAAGGAGTTCACTGCTCAAGCTTCGTTCGAATCCGCGGTCGGGCGTGCCGACTTGGTGGTGCTGTGCTCCCCCGTCCTGAACATCATCCAGGACCTCAAACGCATCGACCGGTACCTGAAACCCGGCGCTCTGGTCACCGATGTCGGTTCCACAAAGCGGGCGATCGTGGCCGCCGCCCGGCAGCATGTCAAGCGCGGAGTCTTCCTCGGAGGACATCCGATGGCGGGTAAGCAGGTCACGGGACTCGAACATGCTGTTGATGATCTCTACAAGGGCCGGACTTGGTTTATCGTGCGCACGGGGGGGCCGGATCCGCCCTGTGTCGCGAAATTCCTGAGTTGGTTGAAGGTGCTTGAGGCCCGCCCGGTGGAGTTGAGCGCCGAGGAACACGACAGGACAGTCGCAGCGACCTCGCACGTCCCCCAGATGATCTCGACCCTGCTCGGCGCGGCTTTGTCCGGCCTGATTCCGCCGGATCAGGCCGCGGCTAAGAGCGGACAAGGGTTACGCGACATGCTCCGCCTTTCCGAGAGCGGTTGGAGCATGTGGGGTGACATCCTGGCGACCAACAGCGACAATATCGAAGCGGGCCTCAAAATTTTTGCGGCTGAGCTGAAACAATTTATTGAGTCGCGCCATTATTGGACGCAGGATGGAGCTGCTGCTGGCATTCCAGGAGGTTCATTCACCCGCGCCAACGCGTTCATGAGGGAGTTCCTGAAGGAACAGGAATCCGGCCGCTGAACCCAACCCCTGCGAAATTCGCATAACGAAGGGGGGACCGCGACCAATGGCGGGAGGACTCGTCGTAAATCGCGACGAAACGCTATATAGGATAGGCGAGCCGGCCGATCGAGTGTTCCGGCTTCAAACCGGGTTGATCAAGCTGACCTTCTCAGACGGATCAATCCGGATCATCCAGCCCCAAGGCTGGTTCGAGGAGCGCGTGGTATTCGATGCCAAGTGCTATAACGCCACCGCAGTGGCGATGTGCCGCTGCCAGGTGGAGGTTCATGCCGCAAAAACGCTAAGAGAGAGCGGAACGGCGAAATGGAAGAGCTTCGCGTTTCACGCAGTCCAGCGGGCCGAGCGCGCCGAGTTGCGCGCGACCGGCAATGGGGCGCGCAAGATCGCCGGGCGTGTGGACGTGCTGCTGTCCGAACTGGCGGCGCACTCAGATCCGGTGGGCGAGGTCTGCCTGACGCAGATTGAGATCGCGACTCTGATTTGTGCCGCCCGGGAAAGCACTAACGCCGCTCTGGGAGACCTCGTGCAACAGGGCAAGATCACCGTGCGGCCACGCCTGATCACCGTTCACAGTGTGAAAGGAGGCCACAGGTCCGCCGCGGCAGGACGCTGAAAATAAAAGGCTTTCGGTTTGGCACGCGAACTGCCTAAGAAGCGTGCATGATTCAGCTTGGTTTGAGCTTGGCGGTGATCGCTGCTGCCGCGGCCGCCGCCACGCTACCCCCGCAGTCCTCGCCGGTACCGGCATCTACCGCTCCCGGTGGAAACGCTGGGGCCGCGGTGAACGTCAACTCGCGGTACATCGTGGAGAGCGCCGAGATCACCCCCGATCCGCGAAAGCTGAGCGGCACCCTCCGCCAGCGGATCTCCGACCTCAAAGGCACGCGGTTTGACCAGGAGGCCGTTGACGCGGTCGCCGGCAAGATCCGGCAGGAGCTTCGGAACTGGAACGTGGTGGTGCGGATCGCGCGGGGCGAGCAGCCGGAGCAGGTGCGGGTCGTGTTCGAGGTGTCACGGAAGTATGACACAGTCGACGTCGTGATCCCCCGGCTGATCTACCACTCCAAACAGAACTTCAGTTTCGGGGGCGACGTCACCGTCCGCCCTGGCGCCGATTTCTTCCTCTCCTCGGGCATCCTGACTGACAATGACGAGCTTGCGGAGCGCTATTCAGGCATCCGCGCCGGCCTCGGCCGCGAGAACATGTTCGGCGGCCACCTGCGCCTCGGAGTGCGCGTGGAGAGTTGGCGCTCGCAATGGAACCCCTCGGTCACCAACGCACTGGCCAATGACACCTCGCCGGACACCCCCGGAATCTACCGTACGCGGGTCCACCTTGAGCCCACCGCCACCATCGCTTTTACACGGGATCTCATGCTACAGCTCGGCGTGAGTATGCAACGGCTGGAAATGCAGTATCCAACCAGCCGCCACGAGCTCTCCAGCGCCGCTGTTTCAACTCTGCGCTTCCAGCGGCGCTGGGACGCTCTTTCCGGATTCCTGGGCAAACAGGAACTGGAGGCCTCTTACGCGCTGCGGGCTGCGGCGCGGACGCTCTCGTCGGACTTCCTCTATAACCGCCACTCGGTCCAGGCGCGCTACGCCTTTGGCAAGGATCGCGAGACTCTGATCGCTTCGTTCCAGGCCGGAACCATCGGTGGAACCGCGCCGCTGTTTGAGCGCTTCATGTTGGGCAACAGCCGCACGCTTCGCGGCTGGAACAGGTACGACGTCGCTCCGTTCGGCGGCGACCGCATGGTCCATGGCTCTCTCGAATACCGCCACAACGTGTTCCGCGCGATCTACGACACGGGATCGGTGTGGCAGCGCGCGGGTGATGCCAAGGTCCGGCATTCATTGGCGGTGGGGCTGCGCTCGGGAAGCGTGATGAGCTTTTCGTTCCTGGTCGCATTCCCGCTGCGGGAAGGGAGAATTGAGCCGGTCTTTATCACCGGAATCGACTTCTAAACAATAATGCCGAAACGCGTTGCGGCGGTAATTTTCTGCCTGTTGGTCCTGGCACTGGTCCCCGTGCTGTTAGCCGATACCCTCTCCGCGCGTTTGCGCGGGGACCAGATTTTTTTCCAGGCGCCAGGGTTGAACCTGATCCGTGAGCCGCTGCTCGCGAGGCTGAAGACCGGCGGGACGGTTGCCTATGACTTTCATCTCGCCCTGTGGACCGGCAACCGCGACGCCGTCCGCCGCCGTGCCTTTGAGCGCTTCGTGGTGAGCTACGATCTGTGGGAGGAGAAGTTCGCGGTGACCGGACTCCGCCAGCCCAGAATCTCGGTGGCGAACCTGAAGAGCAACGAAATTGGCGTCTGGTGCCTGGACCGGATCGGACTGCGCTCGCCGGACTTGAAGCCTGCCGATCCGTTGTGGCTCAAGCTCGAAGTCCGTGCCGTCGACCCCAAGCGCGACGCGGGCCTGCTCGACGATCCGGACGGTGTCAATCTCGCCCGTCTGGTCGACCTGTTCAGCCGCCCGCGCGAGAGCGGCGATCAGCGCTGGAGCTTTGAGTCCGGCCGCCTTCGCGCCTCGGACCTGCGGCCATGAACCGCCTCCGCAACCGCCTGCTGCTGATCTTTCTCGCCGCCACCCTTGCCCCTCTGTGCGTCACGCTCTGGGTGGCGAACTCCCTGCTCGAATCGAGTCTGCGTTATTCGTCGGCGATCGAATTGGACCGCGTCACCGCGACGCTTGAATCCACCGCGCGACAGTACTACCAGCGCGAGCGTGACCGCCTGCGCGAACAGGTGGCCGAGGGGCGCGTGCGTCCTGAGATCCTGCGCAAGCCCGGCGAGTGGCCGCCTGAGGTCCGCGAATTCCACGAGTCGGGCGACGCCGAGCGCATGGTGCTCGCCGGACCCGGTGGATCCGAGCTGCATCTGCTGCGGCGCCAGGACACTGCCGTCGCGCGGTACAAGGCCAGCCTCAACGGCGTCGAGATGGAGTCCGTCCGCCGGCAGATCACCGCGGCGCGCAAGATTGTGGAGGACTCCTCGGCACGGGACTTGAAGCGCGGATTCCAGTACGCGTTCCTGTTGCTTGCGGCGCTGCCCTGGCTTGCGTCCCTGCTGATCCTGATCTTCGCGGTCCGCCGCACGACGCGGCTCACGATGGAAGCTTACAACCGGATGGCCGGTGAACTCCAGCAGAGCCGCGAGCGGCTGCTCTACCTGACGCGCCTGGAATCCTGGCAGGCGCTGGCGCGCAAGACCGCGCACGAGGTGAAAAACTCGCTCACACCGATCCGCCTGATGATGGAAGAGGTCGCCGCGCGCCATCCCGGCGACTCCTTCGAGCGCCAGGCCTCGCAAATCATCGTCGACGAAGTGAACGGACTCGAGCGCCGCGTGCGCGCCTTTTCGGAGTTCGCCGCCGAGCCCCCAGTGAGGCTGAAGATGGTCGACGCCAACGCGCTGGTCGAGGAGCGGGTCGCGTTCCTGAAGACCGCGCACCCTGAGGTCGGGTATTCGATCCGCGCCTCCGCTCATCCGGGCGATGCGTTCGCCGACGAGGACCTGTTGCGCGCCGTGCTTACCAACCTGATCAAGAACGCCGCCGAGGCCGCCGGACCCGGTGGATCGGTTCTCGCCACGACTGGTGTTGAACATGGCAAACTGGCGATAGAGGTCCACGATTCCGGACCGGGATTGAGCGGTGAAGCGCGCGCGGCGCTGTTTGAGCCGTCCATCTCGTTCAAGAAGGGCGGCATGGGTCTCGGCCTGTCGATCGCACGTAAGAGCGCGGTGCTATGCGGCGGCGACATCGAGCTGGTGAAAGGAGAATTGGGCGGCGCCGGATTCCGCGTGCTGCTTTCCGCGAAATGTCCGGACGCCGTGTCCTGATCCTGGACGACGAGGCCAACATCGGTCTGTCCCTGCGCCTGATCCTCGAGCGCGAGGGCTATCGCGTGGACACGGTGAATTCGCTCGCGCAGTTCCGCGAGATGCCCCGCCTTGCGGATGCCTATCTGCTCGATGTCCGGCTTCCCGACGGCAGCGGGATTGACGTGCTGAAGGAGATCCGCCAGACGGACTCCGAGGTCCCGGTGATGATGATCTCGGGCCAGGCAACCATTGCCGAGGCCGTCGAGGCGACCCGCGCCGGAGCGTTCGATTTCCTTGAAAAGCCGCTCGCCCGCGACAAGGTCCTGGTGACGCTCAAGAACGCGCTCGAGCGCCGCAGTCTGCGCGAGGAAAATGAGCGGCTGCGCGAGCAGGTGAGCGGGACACGGATGATCGGACGGAGCCCGGTGTTCGCGCAGGCGGTGGAGCAGGCGAGGCTTGCCGCCCGGTCCGATGCGCGGATCCTGATCCTGGGCGAATCCGGCACGGGCAAGGAGCTGCTGGCGGCGCACATCCATCAGTCGAGCCCGTTCGCCGCGGGTCCGTTCGTAAAGGTGAATTGCGCGGCGATTCCGACCGAGCTGCTCGAGACCGAGCTGTTCGGCCACGAGCGTGGAGCATTCACGGGCGCGGCCGGAATGCGGCGGGGCAAGTTCGAGCGGGCCGATGGCGGATCGATTTTTCTGGACGAGGTCGGCGACCTGCCACTTCCCGCCCAGGCCAAGCTGTTGCGGGTGCTGCAGGAGGGCGAGTTTCATCGCGTGGGTGGAGAGCAGCCGGTCCGGGTGTCGGTGCGGGTGATCTCGGCCACCAACCGCGACCTGCTCAGGATGTGCGGCGAGCACCAGTTCCGCGAGGATCTTTACTACCGGTTGAACGTGATGCCGATCCGCGTGCCTCCGCTGCGCGCCCGGCGTGAGGACATCGGCGAGCTGGCGGACTACTTCCTCGCCGACTTCTGCCGCCGGAACAATTTCCGGGCGAAACGTTTGGATCCCGCCGCCGTGGCCGCGCTCGAGGGCTACTCGTGGCCGGGCAACGCGCGTGAGCTGCGGAACGCGGTTGAGCGGATGGCGATCCTGTGTCCAGGGGAGTCAATCGGAGCGGATGCGGTACCGCTCGAGATCCGCGGGCAGCAGTCCGTGGCGCGTCCGCTGGTCCGTGCGGTTCGGGATGACGCGGAACGGGACCAGATCCGGCGGGTGTTGGACCAGTCGGACTGGAATGTGAGCCAGGCGGCGCGGGTGTTGGGGATGGAGCGGACGAACCTGCATAAGCGCATCCGGTCGTTGGGGCTGACGAGGAAGGAGTAGGGAGGCGATGACACCAACGTGGTATCCCATAGAATGCACTTATGGGATACCTTGCGAAGGATCTCTCCCCCGAACAACGGATCGCGATTGAAAGCCTTCTCGGCAGGCCTATTTCCGAACAAGAGGCCATCAGCGTTCGCGCCTACGACCCGAATCCCCCGGTTTCGGACCAGAGGAGACGCGAGATTATTGAGGGGCTGAAAGCCCATTTCGCCGAGGTTGACGCGCATAGACCTGCCTCTACGGCGGACGAGGCCGAAGAGGCATTTGAAGAGGCGATGCGCCAATCTCGCCTGGGCTAGAGCATTTTCACGTATAATAAAAAAGCTCCACGCGAATCCGCCAACTGAGAATGGCTAGGGCCCTAGGAATTGACCTGCGTAGGCGGGTGATTGCGGCGCGTCAAGAAGGGGACACGGTTGAGGA
>VFZX01000200.1 GCA_016871015.1 Acidobacteriota bacterium
GGTGATGTCGTACAGCTCCTCGCCTTTACGGTGGAGATAGGCGGCAGCGGTGCGCTGGCCGATCTTGCCGTTCTCCCCGGCGCGGAGCACGCTTTGCCAGGTGGCCGAGGCCCACAGGTCGGAGGCGTGCGGAAATTCGAGCTCGGGAAACAGGTTGCGCATGTACTTGTACTGCCGGTTCCGGATGCCACGGACCGGATAGTACATGGTGATCTCGTGAAACGTGTGCGAGAAGAAGACGCTGTCCCGGCCGGAGGGATTCTCCTGTTCGAGGATCGGCATGATGCTGCGCCCGTGGAGTTCGTAGCCGGGGCCCTGAGCGCCTGCGTAGTCAAGGAATGTGGGGAGCAGGTCCGTCCAGTTGACCATGGCGTTGTTGACCAGTCCGCGCTTGGATTGTCCGGGGGCGCGGACGATCATCGGCAGATGGATCCCGGCGTCGTAGCAGTTGGTCTTCGCGTTCGGGAACGGCATGCCGTTGTCGGAGATGAAGACCACGAGCGTGTTGTCGAGCTGGCCGGTTTCGCGCAGGACCTCCATCATCATGCCAACGTTCTGGTCGAGCCGGTTGGCCGCCTCGTAATATTCGGCGACCTCCGCGCGCGTCTCCGTATTGCCGGGCAGGAATTCCGGCATTTTGATCTTGGCCGGATCGAACCGGTTGGGTTGTATGCGGGGATAGGCGCGGTTGGCGAATCCTTGCGCGGCGCGGTGAGGGTCGGTGAATCCGCAATGAATGTGGAAGGGCCTGGATGGATCCGATTGAATGAACTTCTTCACCGCATCGGCCATCTCCGCGCCGTTCCGGCCGCCGAGGTTGGCGGCGTTCAAATCCCAGGTGAACCCGCCGAGCGGGTTGACGTGCAGCTTGCCGACGATGGCGTTTCGATAGCCGGCCGCCTTGAGCAGTTCAGGGGTCGATTTGATCCGCGGCAGGTAGTGAAGGTTGTGTTCGGCGTGAGCGTGGCCGTAGTGGCCGTTGGAATGATTCTGGAGGCCGCTGAGGATCACGCTGCGGCTGGCGGAGCACGATGCCGTGGTGCAAAACGCGTTGGTGAACCGGACGCCCTCCGCGGCCAGGCGGTCGAGGTGCGGCGTCTTGGCGTTTGAGTCGCCGTAGGCCCCGGTGTGGAGACCGAGATCGTCGGCGATCATCAACAGGATGTTTCTTGGCCGGGACTGCGCGAGAGCGGGCGCAGCCGCGGCGGCCAGCATCTGGCGGCGGGTCAACATTCTCGATGAATCTTACCAGAACAGCGAGCTGGCCAGTGCCTGGCCGAAGTAGGCGAGTCCCGCCATTTCGAGTGTGACCAACAATCCGCGCGCTTTTTTCCCGAGGAATTCGTAGCGAATAAGGAGTGCGGTGATCGTCGCGGCGAGGACAACCGTGAGGTTAAAGGTCCCGGGATAGGTCTGGTGGTAGCCCCACAGGAAGACATAGAACACGAGTGGCCAGTTGCTGGTGTCCTCGCACTTGAACCGCGCGATCACCTGCCACAGCACGAGCATCAGGACCACGAAAGTCGTGACGTTCGCCGAGCCGTATCGCAAGGATGATGCCCCTAGAAGGACCATAGAATGCTGGTGTACAACGTGTGTGCGTTGTAGCCCTGCGAGGCAGTGGGACCGCCCGCAGGGACACCGAAGTCCTCACTGAAATGATAATACTGATAACCCCCGTTCCACCGTACCCGCGAATGGAGGCGCACCGAGACACGGGCGAGAGGGGATTGATAGAGCATCGGATAGGTCTGCACGGATTGGAGGATGGGAAGCGCTGTGCCGGGCCGGGAAGTGGAAACGGCGGTTGCACGGGACCGGCCGTCACCTGTGTCCTGGGCGCGCGTCCATCCGAAAGTGAGGTCGGCGCGCTTGGCGATACTGAAGTTCACGTGGCCGAAGATGCTGTGAATGTTGCTGACGTAGACGGACTGGTCCCCCGTTATGAGGTTGAAGCTTGCGAAGTAGGCGAGCCCGGTGAGGGCGTCAGCGTGCAGGTGGTTGTAGCCGGCATCGGCCGAAAGTCCGGACTTGCCAGCCCAGCTTACGTCCACAGATTGGGACCGGTTGCGGGAGCTGTGCGTGAACAAGGATCCTGAGTTGAAGTTGTAGTTGGCACGCGAGGCTGCCGACACGGTGACCGACTTCGCCTTGTACTGAACTCGTCCGCCGGCAATGTGGTAGTCCTTTTGGGAGGTGGGAAGGAAGGGCCGGTCCTGCCGTCCGATCTCGGTGTCGAGGACGACCGAGAGCGGCCGCATGGGTGTCAGCCGGACGCCGAATGTCCCCGCGTTCAGTCGGTTGGACTGGCTGTAGCGGAACTGTTCAATGTCGGCGCCGAAACGTTCGCCTTCGATCGATTGCGTCCGGCGCGATGAGATCCTAAACCCGGCGAAGGCACTGAGCCAGCGGGCCGCGCGGTAGGAGGCATCCGAACTGTTGGTGAAGGTCCTGACACTGAGCGTGTTGAACCGGAAGATGCCTGAGAGCAGAGAGCCGTTGTTCACCTCGCGGTAGGAGGAATCGCCGCTCATGCGGATCTGGTGGAACGAGGCGTGGTTGGTCAGGATCAGTTTCTGCGTGGGGAACAGGCTGAACGTGAGTCCGCCGGTGGTCAATGGGCGCCGGGCGTCGCCGGCGATCACGATCTGCCGGTTACGGTTGTTGCCGAGCCGGTCGGTGCCGAGGGCAGTCTCGTCGAAGAGGAAGTTGCGCTTGCCGCCGGCGTAGGAGAATCTCGCGTTGACCGCGTACCAACTCTTCTTTTCGTTGAGCAGGTTGACGCGCCAGAAGGGAGTGTCGCCCTTGTACGGCTCGGTGATGCGGAGCGAGGTGAGCGTGGTCCTGTCGTTGGGATTGGCGCCCGGACTGGCCTGCGAGAGCCCGGTGGCCGTGTCTTCGTTGTAGCGCTGCCAGCCGCGCAGGACGATGAGCTTGAATCCGGCGGCGTTGGCTTCGAAACCCGCGCGGTATTCCGACTGCCGCCGGCCGATGTTGCCGAAGTGCGCAAACTCGTCGCCCCGCGAATCAAAGAACTGGCCGGTGGACAGCGCCGGTCCGTCCTGAGAGTTGCGGCTGTAGCCAGCCAGGAACTTGATGGGCGCGCCGGGGAGGAATACGAAGTCGTGGTCCTGCCACTGGCGGCGGGTGTTCAGCACGTGGCCGGGCAGCAGTCCTCCGGTGAGCCCCGGGTTGACGTAGTCGTTGATGCGCCAGAGCATGTCGTAGCGGTACCACCGGTTGTGCTGCACGCGGAGAGAGGAAAACTGGTAGGGATCGTTCCCGAGTCCCTGGGTGGAAAGGGAGATCTCGTCGAACCACTTTCCGTGGCCTTCTTTGGAGTGGATCGCCAGACGGGATCCGAACAGGCGGACCCCGCTCCGGAAGTTGACATCGCTGCGGTAGCGCAGTTCGTTGCCGCTAGTGGAAAGGCCGCGGGCGCCGGCTTCGAACGAGTTGGTGAAGTTGTAGCCGCCGGAGTCCTTGCCGCGCACGGTTCCGACGGAGCCTGGGCTGGGAGCCACGGTGGGTTGGGCGGAAGCCGCCGCGGCGATGAGAATGAGGAGGGCCGGAGATCGTCTCATGGCCGGTTCACCTCAAGAACCGCTGGTCGGAATTTGATCCGTGGATCCGGATGTGGCAGGCGGTGCAGTTTTGATAGCGGGGATCGGCCACATTGTGCGAGGAGGACTGGATGGTGACCCCATCCCCCTGGCGGCCGAAGCTGCCCGTGCCGTTATGGCATTCCAGGCACAGGGTCATCACCACCGGACGCTTGAGCATCCTGGGGTTGGTGGACCCGTGCGGGCTGTGGCAGGACTCGCAACCATCCACGCGCAGTGCGGGGTGCTCGAAGGCGAATGGTCCGCGCTTGTCGGTGTGGCAGCGAAGGCAGGGCTGTTCGCCGTCGGCTGATGTGGCCACCATGCGCGGATGGATTCCCGTGCGCCAGCTCGTGGCCGGAGCGCCGTGTGGATTATGGCAATCGGTGCACTGGATGGCGCCTTCGTTTACCCGGTGCTTGAAGGGCATCGCGAACTGGGACCGGACGTTGTTGTGGCATCCGTAGCACAGGTCCTTTTGGGCTTTGGCCAGGAGCAGTTTCGGAGTCTGCGGCTTGTGGATCGAGTGGCAGGTGGAACAGACCACTTCCGACTGAGTGTGCGGGGACCTGCGGATTTCGCTGCGGGACAAGTCCTTGGAGTGGCAGGCGAGACAGGTGTCGAGCACGCGTGCCGGGCTCATCAGGGAGAAGGCACGGGGAATCGTGGTGCGGCCGCCGCGGGCATCGACGTGGCCCTTTCCGGGCCCATGGCAGCCCTCGCAGCCCGTGCGCTCGGGCGGTTCCTTTCCGGAGGCGACGCTCTTATAATGCGCGTTGCGGTAGAAGTTCAGGACGACGTCTGGATGGCAGGTCCGGCAAACGTTGCCGCCTACGTAGCCGTCCTTGGGCGCCTGATTTTGCTGCGCGGCTGCCACTGCGGACAGGGCAAGCGTGAGACTCCAAGCGAGAACCCGTGTCACCTTCCCAATATAGAAGATCGGGCCGTTAAACGGTGTAAAACCGTGATCCGCCGCTGGCTATTGGAACAGGTAGCTGATACCAACCATGGGCGTTATGTCGTGCAGCCAGCCGCCGAGCTTGGCACCGGGGGCGGGCAGGATGACGTCCTTTGGGAAGGGGCTCAGGTAGTCGCGGACTTCGGCCCGCAGAGTCATCTTCGAGCCGAGCCTCACCTTGACGCCGCCGCCGAAGGTGATCACGGGCTGCCATTGGAGAGTCCGGGTGAGGATTGCGACATTGCTGAGCGGCTGGATCGCGCGTTCAGTGCCGGTTCCGCGGAACACCTTCATGCCGCCTCCCACAGCGAGGAATGGCCGGATGGGTTCCTCGATCGAGTTGGCGTGGAGAAGGAAGTCGTAGTGGAACGCGTGGGAGTGGCCTGAGAAGGAGTAGGAGTTTGAGCCGGACCGCACCTGCATCGGATTGCTCTGGTAGAGGTAGCGGATTTCGCCGCCAACCCGGCCGGTGGAGTTGTGGCCAAGCCAGCCTCCGGCAGAGAAGCCGCGCTGAAAACCGGCGCTTCCGGTGCCGCGCGGACCGGTGACGGATTTGTCGCGGTAGAAGCCGCCACCTGCCAGTCCGCCGACTTCCCACTGCTGGGCGAGGGCGGATCCGGCCGCGGTTAAGACGATCGATAGGATATGGATTGATGCACGCATGGTTTGTTGTTCTCCTGTGTTATTCGACCACCCGCACCGGCAGTGAGGCACTGGAGGCGCCTTGCCGGATCGTGAGCTGTTGTTGGGCGCCGAGCGGTACCGACCGGGGCACCCGGGCATTGATCTGGTAGATCCCGACCTCGCCGGGGCTGAGTCCCGCGAAGTGGACCTCGACCGGATGGCCGCCGATTTCCACCTCGGGCTGGGTCAGCGCGATGGCCGGCGGGTTGGGGCCGGGAATTCCAGCTTCCACTTGCGGGAAGGTCTTTCCCATGCCGGTCAGGTAGATGGTGATGTCATCGCCGCGGTGGATCGGGTTGGACGGCGTAACGACATCGTTGTTCCGGGCCCGTACCACGGTTGGAATCCCTTCGCGCTCGCCGGTTCCGCGGAACACGGCGGGGGCAGTGGAGCGGACCGTGAGGTTGAAGTTGTCGCTCGTTCCTCCGGGTGTGCGGAGGACCATGGTTGTGCTTCCCTCGACGTTGAAGGGAATCTGGGCGTTAATCTGGCCGGGCGACACGAACAGGACCGGTGTCGGAACGCCGTTGACCGTCAGGCAGCTCTCGCCGAGTGCGGTGGGCAGCGGCAGCTCGCGCGAAGCCATGTTGACCGGGCTTAGATTGGTGCCGGAGATCGCCACCAGTCCGCCGGTGGCCACCGCAGTGGTTCCGTCGGCTGCGTTGGCGACGCGTTGAATCGCGGGAATGGAGACCGCGGCATCGTAGTTCCAGGGCAGGACGGTGAATCCTGAGACCGTGAGCGCCACCACAGCGGTCCGCGTGGCCAGCGGCGCGATGGTTCTTGTGAACGGGAGGAACTGGCTTCCCTGGGTTGGGGCCTCTGCGATACGGGTTGCGCGGAGACCCTGGCCCATCGGCAGGTCCATGCGCTCGATGACTCCGGCGGGCAGGATCGTGGGTGGAGCAACCGCGGGCTGGGCCGGGGTCTGCGGGTTGGGCGGCAGTGGCGAGATGATGGGCGATGTCTGCACTACCGTGGTGGTGGCTGGCGGAATCTCGGCCGTCAAGCGGTATCCCGACTGATCGATGAAGGCGAATCCCGACGTTCTCACGTTCGCCCCTCCGTCGAGTGTCCGTACGGGCACGAGCGAGGCGTTCAACAGGAAACTGTCGGCGACGAATTGGTCAAATGAGGAAGCCGCATAGGCGCCGGATAGTTTGTCGGCGATTTTTCTCGAAACAGTGAAAGTGTCGGCGTTGGCATCGTACAGCATGACGCTTCCGTTGCCCTGTACCGCCATCACTTTGCTTCCGTTTGGCGAGGCAACAAGGGCCGTGGTTTCGTTCAATAGATTGTTGAACACACCGAGCGAAGGCAGTTGGGTGGCTGTGCGTGTTGCCAGGTCCACGCGGTCAATGACCATGGTGCCGCCAAAACGAGAGGCCGCCAGAATGGCTTTCCCGGATGCTGCCACCGAGCGGGGGTAGTGGCCCCGGGGGACCAGCACAGGCGCCTGCTGCTCGAGTGTTTCGAGATCGTAGACGCCGATGATCTGCGCGTTTTCGTGGCCGACCAGCAGGTAGCGCCGGTCGAAGGTGACCGCCATCTGCGTTGGCGTGTTGGCGGTCCTGAGGCGCGCCACCTGGGAGTATGTGCCGCCATCGAACACCAGCACTTCGTTGGTGTCCTGGCGCAGGATGTAGAAGCGGCTGCGGACCGGGTCGGCGAGCAGGTCGACGATGTTGCCCGGAACGTTGGCGACCGTCCCGCGCTGGTCTGGCTCACGGTTGTTCAAGATCACCCGGACTGAGGGCGGCTGGTTGATGGCGGCGATCGATTTGATCTCGATGGTCGCCGCAACGGTGCCCTTGAGATCCTGGAAGTAGTTGGGATCGACCGTAATGCGGACGGTGGCGGGCGTGACGCCGGCCGAGGGGGTCACCCTGACTCCGGGTGTGTTGACGGAGAGTGTGAAGTCGGCCGGAATCCCGCCGGGGCTGACAATCCCGATTTCATAGCTGGCCGCGCGCCGGTCGCAGAAGTTGCCGCGGATGACGATGTCCTCCTCGGTCGGGACCACCCGCGGGGCACGGCTGAAAGCGCCGACAGGAATGATCGCGACTCCGCTTGCGGAGACCGCGTATAGCGTGGATCCGTCCAAGGAAAGTGCGCTTTTTCCGGCCAGGTGCTCGGGAAGCTGGATCCGCTCCCGGATCCGGAGATTGTCGGCGTCCTGGACATAGAGCAACGGCTTTTGGGAGATCAGCGGCCCTGCGCTCTGGCGCGCGTACTGGGCATAGATCAGGCCGCGCTCGGCATCCACCGCGTTCGAGCCAAAGTCGAGTGCCCCCTGGACGTCGACCTGCTGGGAGAAATTATGGCCGTCCTCGTTGTGCAACACCCATCCGGCCATGTAGTAGGAACCGTCCGCCGCCACCGAGATCGACCGCGGCCCCATGGTCGGGTTGGAAATGTAGTTGGTCACCTTGATGGTCTTGGTGTTGACCTCATACCGGAAGACGAAGGTGTCGGTGAGCCCGAATATCTTCCGGCCGTCCGGTGTCGCTGTCACCGAAGCCGCGACGATGGCCGGAGGCGCGGTGCCCGGTTGGGCAGGCAGCGTCGACGCGGTCAGGTTGGTCACCGTGTTCACAATCTCAAAGGCGCCTGAAACCGGGTCAAACAACTGCAAGTCGGACGGCGTGATGATCAGGGCGCGGCCGTCGATTCCAAAGGCGAGCCCCAATACCGGCGACCGCATGACAAAAGTTTGCCTGCTGCGCGAGTTCAAATCGATTAGCGTCAGCGCGTTGGCCGAAGTTCCGGGCGAGCTGAAGTTCCCGAAGTGTCCGATGGCGAGAAATCTGCCGTCGGGGGACAGGCCGAGCGAACTGGGCTGTGCTGACACATTGATTGATGTATTCACAGACCCGTCGGTTAGCGACATTACTTCGATCCGGTTGGCCGTGAAGTTGGCCACGTAGGCCACACCCCTTGCCTCATCCAGCACCAGATCCGCCGCTTGCCCGCCGATGGCGACGACGCGGCCGAAAGTCCCGGCCTCGGACACCATCGCAGAGGCCGCCACCAAGGCGGCGGAAAGGGGTAGAAACGATCCTCGCAGTCTTCTCATTTGCTTCACTCCAGACATTCACTCCTGACCAACACTGGCGTTATTTCTCCTGGCGGATTGCGGCCGGGGGATACGGAGCGGATTCGCCCCGCTTGCCCTCCGGCCCGGCAACCCTTGTTATTCAGCACCTTTTCGGCGCCGAAGGACGATCAATCCCAGCAGCAGCACCGCCGCCACCGAGCAGACCAGACGGACTAGGCTTCCATCCATCGTTGTTTCTCCTTTCTCAACTCAAACCATCAGATGTTGCCCATCATCGGCAGAACTTCGCGGACGATCCGGACTGCCATCGGACCCACTGTCACAATAAACAGCGAGGGCAGGATGCAGAAGAAAATCGGGAAGACGAGCTTGACGCCGAGCTTCGCGGCCTTCTCCTCGGCGGTCTGCCTGGCCTGCACCCGCATGTATTCGGCGTGCGACCTCAGACTCTGCGCCACCCCTGTTCCGAAGCGGTCGGCCTGAATCAGCACCGCCACGAGTTTCTTCAGATCGTCCACATTGCTGCGCTCCCCCAGGTTGCGCAACGCATCCACACGCCGCTTTCCAGCCTTCAACTCGTAGTTCACCATGGCGAACTCTTCGCTGATCTCCGGGTGCGCCTGATCGAGGTCCTTGGCCACCTGGATCACGGCTTGGTCCAGCCCCAAACCGCTCTCGACGCAAACCACCAGCAGGTCAAGAGCGTTCGGCAGTCCCCGGCGGATCTCTTTGGTGCGCTTCTTCGACCGCAGGTTCAGGTACTCGTTGGGCGCAAAGAAGCCCGCCGCCACCGAGGCCAGCACCGCCATGATCTTGTTGGAGGACTCGGCTTCGGAATTGGCCACTGCCGCCAGCATGACGGCCGGAAGCAGAACGCCAAATAACACCTTCGACCCGTAGAAATACTTCATTGCCTTCGGGTTCCGGATGCCTGCCCGGATCATCTTGCGCTGGATCACATTCGCATCGCGCGGATTGACCGGCATCAAGTTCCCAAGCTTGGCGACGAGGTCGTGGAACACCAGGCTCGGGTGCTTGGCCACCTCTTCCTCGCGTGCTGGCGCCAGTCCCGCCACGCGGTCGATTGCCTCCTGGGGCCGGACCCACACCTTGAGGCCGACCAGGGCGGCACAGATCATCACGAGCAGGAATACGGCGGCGGTAAACAGTAAAGACACGGTCAGACCTCGATGGAAACGATCTTTTGAATCACCAGGTATCCGATCAGTTGAAGCGTGATGGCGCCTCCAAGCATCGCGTTGCCGATCGCGTCCTCAATGAAGAACGAGACGTAGGAGGGATTCACGTAGAACATCATGAGAGCCACGCCGATCGGGATGCAGGTCAGCGCCGTTCCGGTCATGCGCCCGTGGGCGCTGATGGCCTTGATCTTTCCGCGGAGCTTGAACCGTTCACGCATCAGGGTGGCGAGCTTGTCCAAAATTTCGGCGAGGTTGCCGCCGGTGCGCTTCTGCAACAGCACGGCCGAGACGAAGAAATGAACGTCGAGCGAGGGGACGCGTTTGGCAAGCTTGAGCAGCGCCGCCTCGAGAGGCATCCCGAGGTTGTGCTCGTCAAAGCAGCGGCGGAACTCGCCCCCGAGCGGCTCCCCGAACTCACGGTGGATCATCTCGAGCGCAACCGAGAAGGCGTGGCCAGCGCGCATGGAACGCGACACGAACTCGAGGCTCTCCGGGAACTGCTCCTCAAATTTGTGCAGCCGCTTGGCCTTGGTGCGGAGAACATACAGCACCGGGCTTACCCCGCCGATCAGGCCGATGCCCAACTGAAGCGGCAGGCCGGGAGCACCGGCGCCGCGGGCAACGAGGAACAGCGCCAGAAACAGGACGAACGAGGCCTGCAGGATGGTGGCCGGCTTCCATCGGAGCCCGGCCTGCTCGAGCAGTACCTGAAGCTTGTCCTGGAGATCGAGCATCTTCAGGACCTGCCGGGCGACATTGCCGCCTGAGGCATCGTCGGTCTGCAGGAGCTTGGGCGCGGCCTCCTCCTTCACCTTGTCCACAAGCTCCTTCGGACCGTCGAGAATCCGGCTCTTGATCTTGCCCAGGTCCGCGTTCCGGCTTGCGCGGCTGAAGATGAGCCACGCAACGATCGAGACCGCCCAGACTCCGCCGAAAATCGCTAAGAATATCATGGTGTCCGCCCTTAGACCTCGGCGACCTCGTCAAACAAGTCCGCGCGGACACGGATTCCGGCGGCCAGGAGTTTCTCGTAGAATTTCGGCCGGATACCGGTGGCGGCAAACCGGCCCATCACCTTGCCCTCCGGGCTCAGGCCCCGCTTTTCGAACACGAAGATGTCTTGCAGAGTGATGATCTCGCCTTCCATTCCAGTGATCTCGGTAATGCTGATCACACGGCGGGAACCGTCACTGAGGCGCGAGGCCTGTACAAGCAGGTTGACCGCACTGGAAATCTGTTGCCGGATGCTGACCAGTTGCATGTTTGAGTTGGCGAGAGACACCATCACCTCCAGGCGCGAAACCGCATCGCGCGGGGAGTTGGCGTGAATCGTGGTGAGCGATCCGTCGTGGCCGGTGTTCATGGCCTGGAGCATGTCGAGCGCTTCTTCGCCGCGGCACTCGCCGACCACGATCCGGTCCGGGCGCATACGGAGGCTGTTGATGAGCAGTTCGCGCGCACGGACCGCTCCATTGCCCTCAAGGTTTGGCGGCCGCGTTTCGAGCCGCGCCACGTGCGGCTGCTTGAGCTGAAGTTCGGCCGCGTCTTCGATGGTGACGATCCGTTCTTTCGGATTGATGAATGAGGACAGGCCGTTGAGCAGGGTAGTCTTACCGGAGCCGGTTCCACCGGCGATGATGATGTTCAAGCGTGCCTTGACGGCCGCCTCGAGCAGCTCCATCATGCCCGGCGTCATCGCACGGCGCTCGACCAGGTCGGCCGGCATGAGCTTGTCGACCGAGAAGCGGCGTATGGAAACGAGCGGGCCATCTACGGCCAGGGGAGGGATTACCGCGTTGACACGTGATCCGTCCAGCAGGCGCGCGTCGACCATGGGCGTCGATTCATCAACGCGGCGGCCGACCTGCGACACAATCTTGTCGATGATGCGGAGCAGGTGCTGGTCGTCGCGGAATGCGACCGTGGTCATCTCGAGCAGGCCGCGGCGTTCGACGTAGACTTGCTTGTGCCCGTTGACCAGGATGTCGGATACGGTGGGATCTTGAAGAAGGGGCTCAAGCGGCCCGAGCCCGAAGACCTCGTCGAGCACCTCGTCGCAGATCTGCTGTTTTTCGACCGAGCTTAACAGCGTCTGCTCGGAGTCGATCAACTGCATAAGCGCGTTGCGGACCTCTCCTCGCACCCGCTGGTTGTCGATTGTGGCCAGGGCCTCGAGGTTGATCTTGTCGAGGAGCTTCCGGTGCAAGGTGAACTTGAGCTCCTGGTATTCCGGCTTCAAGCTGCCTTTGGACTTGTCGGCGTTCTTCACCAGGCGCTGCTCCCAGCTCAACTGCTGGGTCTGCGTGGATGTCTTTTCAAAGGCAGGAAGTAAGGGATTGGTCTTCAGCACGTATTATTCCTATGTCTGCGGCAGGGCGGCGCGCACGCCGCTCAGGGTCAGTTTCTTGTCCGGTTGCGGCACCTTGCAGACGCGTGCCGCCAGCGCCGTGACCGCCTTTCCGAGATCGCAGTCCGGGCTCAGCGCCTGGCCAAGGGACATGACCCGGTGAAGAGAAAAATAGTCGTTGGGCAGCGTGGCGTGTACCGGTGCGTTGAAGATCTTTTCAAGGTCGGCGCTGCCAATTCCGTCCCTGCGGCTGAGCCGGTTTACCACCACCTCGTAGCGTTCCTTGGCGAATCCCAATTGCGTGAGAAGGCCGATTGCCCGGCGCGAAAGGTGAAGGCTTGCCAGATCGGAAGTTGAGACCAGGAACGCCTGGTCCGACTCCGACATGGTCAGCAGGCTGACGCGGTGAAACACGCTGGGGGTGTCAACGACGATCCAGTCATAGCGGCTTCGCGCGAACTCCAGCAGATCATGGAGCCGTCCGGGGTCAATCGCCTGGCTGAACGGGTGGTCCGGAGAGGGCAGCACGTCCACGGTCCCGGACTGGCAGATTAGCTCCTGCCAGACGCCCGAGTCGAGTTGCGAGGCCTGCTCCAATGCCTCGATGGCTGAGTAGGACGCCTGGATCTTGAGATAGAAACCGACGGTACCCCCTTCCAGGTCGAGATCGATGAGCAGCACGCGGTTCGAGGTGAGGCGCGCGATGGCATGTGCCAGGTGGGTGGCGAGCGTCGAACTGCCCGCCCCCGGTTTGGCCGACGACAGCACAATGACGTTCCCATTGAGGTTGGTGGACTCCTCCTGGACCGGCTGGCGCAGCCTCCGCAGGCGCCGCGCGGCGTCCTTTTGCGTGGCGGCCTCAAACGGCGCAGTGAGAAACTCGGCTGCGCCGTGCCGCAGGAATTGAACCACGGCTTCGCTGTCGTTGGTATGGTGGAGGCAGACAACCTGGGCTGCGCCGCTCTGCCTCGCCGTGAACTGAACCAGTTCTGCGGCCCGAGCCTGGTCCGATGCCACGTCAATCAGGACCACATCCGGGCGCAACTGCCGGAGGCGGATGTCCAAAGTATTCGCCGCCGGATAGGACTTCATCTCCGACAGGACCTGGAAAACCCGCGCATCGGGCACAGCCTTCAGGAACTGCTGGCCGAGTTCCCGGCCTGGGCAAATCAGCAGGGCCGTCAGAGCCTGTTCTCGAGATGTGCGGATGGCTTCCATGATGGCGGCTGGTTTGGGTGCTGTCAGTTTCCGGCCGGAGTCGCCGCCGCATTGCCGTCTGCCGCCGGCGGGCGGTTGCTGCTCACCGGCTTCTTGGCGGGAGCTTTTTTGGAAGGCTTGGCCGCTGGCATCGACTTCGGCTCGATCACCGGACCCATGAACTCGCGCGGCATCACCGGGACCGGAAGAGCTTCACCCGGGTTGAGGGGGTCGACGACCTCGGGTGATACCAATACCACGATCTCTGTCTTGGACTTATTCTCGGCGCGGCTCTTGAACAGTTGGCCCAGCAGCGGGATCGAGGCGAGTCCCGGTATCTTTGAAAACGAGTCGTCGAGGCGGTCATCGATCAAGCCTCCGATGACGAAGCTCTGGCCGGCGGCTAACTCGATGTTGGTCTCGATCCGCCGTGTGGACAGGGCGGGAATCCGGAAGCCGCTGAAGTTGACCGAATTGGCGATGTCGATCGCGGACACCTCGGGCCGGACGTATACTTTCATCGTCTGGTTGGGCGTGATCTGCGGGTTGAACGTCAGCCGGATTCCGAATTCGCGGAACTGCACGGTCACCGCGCCTGAGTTTCCACCGCCCTGGAGGATCGGGACTGGAAACTCGCCGCCAACCAGGAAGCTCGCTTCCTTGCCGTTGGTGGTGACCAAGTTCGGTTCCGCCAGGATTTGCAGCACCCCCTCGCCCTGAAGCGCCTTGATTGTCGCGGCGATGTTGAGGTCGGGCCGGAAGGCGAACACGTTCAGCACGTCGGAGAGGCTGTATTCGGTGGTGGTCCCGGTGATGCCTCCAGGAATGGTTCCTTTGAGAACCGACGGCCGGGCCGAAGAATATTGCCCGGTGCTGATGATGCCCGGTGTGTTGAGCGCTCCGGTTCCGAGCAGGTTGAAGCCCCAGGTCAGCGACTGGTTCCGGTTGAGTTCGGCGAACTTGACCCGGAGCACGATCTGCTTCTCGACGGGCCCGTGATTCACCTGCAGGTTGTTTACGGTCGTCTTGGCAAGCGAAGCCACGATCTGGGCCGCGCGCTCGGCGACGGCTGGTGAACTCACTCTGCCCACCAGCGAGACCGAGTCCCGCGCCGCCTGAACCTGGATCGGCTCATCCGGGAACGTCTGCTTGAGAATATGCCGGATCGGTTCGAGGTTGTGCTCGACGCTCACGTTGTAGAAGGTCCGCTGGCCGGTCTTGGCCCAAATCACGACTGTCGAGATGCCGTTGGTTTTGGCGTGAAGCAGTACTTCCCGGGTCGACACGGCCACCGCGTCTACAATGTCGGGATTGCTCGTCGAGATCTGCCGGACATCTTCGGGGTAGTCGACGACGATGCTCCGGCCCATGGTGATCTTCAACTCCTGGACCTCCGATTGAGCCAGGAGCGTGCCCGCCAGAGCGGCGAGTGCAAACGCGGTCAATCTCATTTCTTCTCTCCTTGGCGCTGAATCACTTCCACCGTGCGCTGATTTCCGCGGATCACGATCACCGACTCAGGCGCCGGCGGCGGGGGAGGAGGCGGAGGTGGGGCAGCGGCAACGGGCGCTGGCGCTGCCGGGCGCGGAATCCGCCGCGGCTTGGGCTTGGGCTCAGACTCGTCGTCGTCACCGGCGGCGGCAGGCCCGGCACTAGGCCCAATACTGTTCACTTAACGTTTCTTGATCCGCAATACGATCTTGACGCGGCGGGTCTGGCATCGTCCGCGTGGCCTCAGGTTGTAGTTGCTCATCTTCCGTTTGACTCC
>VFZX01000201.1 GCA_016871015.1 Acidobacteriota bacterium
ACCGGCGCGGTGGGCGTCTTCCGCGTGCGGATGCATTCGATGAAATTGCGGACATGCAGTTCGGTGGCGAATGAGAATCCGCGTTCGGACCGCTTGGTGATGGCGGGCGTGTCTTCAGAGCCCTGCATGTGGACGCGGCATTCCTCGCGGCCGATATCCATCCGGGCCCGGTCGCCATCGAGCTGCGTGAGCTGATCGTTGCGCATCTGATACTTCATGGCCGCGTAGTTGACGGTGAAAGTTCCAGTGAACTCCTCCGGATACTCGGCGATGGTGACCATCGACTCAGGAAGGTCGAATCCGCCCTTGGCCTGAATCTTGTTCCCGATGCCGGTCACGGCGAGGGGAAACGAGGCGTTCATCAATAGGTGGATGCCATCGAAGGCGTGCGCGCCCTGGTCCCCCGCGATGCCGCCCGCGTAGTCAGAGAAGTAGCGCCAGTGCCGGAAACGCGTGGCGTCCACGGGCACGCGATGCTTCACCGGGCCCAGCCACTGGTCCCAGTCGATCGGGCCTTCGAGCTTGGGCGCCGGCGGTTGGTCCACATAGTTGTTGAGCCACCATGAGCGCACCATGCGGACGTTGCCGAGCGTGCCGGCCGCGACGATCTTGCGGCCTTCGAGATACAGGTCGTAGCTGCGCCGCTGCATGCCCACCTGCACGATGTTTTTCGACGCCTTCTCGGCGCGCATCAGGTCCACGCCCTGTTCCGGTGTCTGGCAGAGGGGCTTCTCCACGTAGACATCCTTGCCCGCGGCCAACGCGTCGAGCACCATGCGGTGGTGCCAGTGCTCGGGAGTGGCGATGAGCACCGCCTGCACACTCTTGTCTTCGAGAAGCTGGCGGTAGTTGCGAATCGCCCGAGGCGAGTCGCCTCCCTGCGCCTTTGCAGCCACCGAGAGGGCGCGTTCCAGATTCGGCTCATAGACGTCGCAGATGGACGCGACCCGAACCGAGGGGTCCTTGAGGAAGGTCCCCATTACCGACGTCCCACGGCCTCCGCTGCCGATCACTCCAAGGCGGATCCGGTCAGACGGCGGCGTCTGCGCCACGGCCATGGCGCTGCCCGCCAGCAAGAACGTTCTGCGTGTATTGTGCATTTTTCCTTCCTAATCCTATCGAGTTTCCAAGCCATCGCCGTCGCGGGCTCCGGCGAACCCGGGTCCCCCCGCCGCGGCATAGCCACGGCTCGCTCCCGACGCTTCGCGGCTGACCCAAAACGAGAACAAGTCCCCATTGGAGACGTGAAAGCGGAATCGGACGCGGCGCCCGTCTAGCCCGTTCAACGAGGCCTTGTCCTTCCACTGCACGCGGGCCATTGTTGCGTCGCCTCGTACGGGGATACAGCGCTCTTTCGAGTAGCCCGCCAAGGTGCGGCCATCCTCATCGAGCGCTTCGACCCGAATCTCTCCCCGCGGCGCGGACGCGTTGACGAACAGATGGCGTCCCGTGAAGGTGAGAGGCCGCGTCGTTAGAACGCCCGGCGAGCCGGACGCGCGCATCGACGCAAATCCGTCGCGCCGCAACGTCGCCAGCCCGGTGCTACAAACCCCGGAAGAACCGTTCGCGGCCTCTCCCGCGCGCCCGCTTACGTAGAAGTAGAGTTTATCGCCGGCAATCAGCAGCCCACCACCGGCAGACTGGATGTTTCCCCAGTTCCAGTCGCCGCGGCGCTCGCTCGGCGCGAGGAACGGAGTCCGGTCCGGACGCTGCCAGTGAAAGCCGTCGCGGCTGTATCCGAGGTGTAGTTCGTTGGGCTTGGGGCGGTTGTCCGGCTGGCCGCGCCAGAAGGCGAAAAGGCCGAGCAGGATGCTCTCATACGGAGTGGCGTCGAGGTTGTACAACTGAGGCGTGACCGCCAGATCGGCGCGAGGCGGGTCCAGGCGGTCGGCGCCGGCCCACGGAACTGGCTCGTCTTTGCGCCAACTCGCACCGGCCACCACGTCGCCCGATTCGCGGTACTGCCGCGCCCGTGCGCCCGCAACACGCATCTTGATGCTGAACACCCAGACGTTGCGAAACGGATTGAAGAAAAAGGTGCTGCGGTCTCCGCTCATTCCATTGCCCCTCACCGGGCTGCTCCAGTGGATGCCGTCTCGGGAGAAGCGCAGGATCTGATTCTCGTTGTCACCGCCGGACGGAGTGAGGAACTTGAAGCGGCGATCCGGATCTTTCTCATCATGGTCGAGCCAAACCGTAGTGGACCCGCGGGGATCGCCGATAACGACGTTGGTCCCACGCCGGACATCCAGGTCCGGCTTCGACCATTTCACGCCGTCACGAGATTCGGCGTAGCAGGTGGCGCCGCCGTAGCCGCACATGTACCAGAGTTTGAACAGCCCGTCTTTCGGGTCGAACCAGACGCCATCGCTGTAAGGCATCGCGGTGGGGCTCGCTCCCTGTTCCGGTGTCTCACTCTCCCACGGCCGGTCGGGCCGAAGTACCGGATTCGCGGGATGGTAGTCGGGCTTGTGGAAGACGCGTGAGAGGGTCGTCTGCTCGATCAGAAAATCGTCCACGAACAACTGCCGCCCCACATCGACCGGGATCGTTCTTGGCGGGGATGCCAGGTAGGGCGGCGGCTTGGTTGCGTCCGGCAGCGCTGTCCCGCGTGGGGGCCACGGCGTTTCAATCACGATCCCGTTGTGAAGCATCTCGGCTGCGAGCGGCAGCAGCGCGTGCAGCAGCAACCAGGCGTGTTTCATTTCGCGCCCAAAAACCGTCTACAGTCCGAACGGCGGCCGGTAGTTCTTGGTCAGCAGCGCGTTTGCCTCCGCATCGCCCCGGACCGTCTCCGTCGCCGGATCGAAGTGCAGCACTCGGCCTACGCGGTAGGCGATCTCTCCCAGATGCACCAGCGCGCAGGAACGGTGCGCCACTTCCGCGTTGGCCACGGGCTGTTGACGCGACCGCACGCAGTCAAGGAAATTCGCGAAGTGCCGCGGATGCCCGGAGCCGCCTTGCATCCCCGGGCCCTTCTCTTCTTTGCGGCCCAGGTAAACCTGCAGATACCCGCGGCGCGAGAAAACCATGAAGCCCTCGGTCCCGTAGAATGCATTTCCGCTGTCGAAGCCATACTGGCCGTAGGGCGTCCAGTTGCGCTCCTCGTAGAGCAGGACCTTGCCCTCTTCGAAGTGGTACGACACCGTCATGTTGTCCGGATACTCGCCGATGGGACCATCTACCGTACTGCCGTGCGCCGTGATACGCACCGGATGCGTCTTCGGATCGAGCCCGAAGCGCGCCATGTCGAGATCGTGGATTCCATCGTCGCCGATGCTGCCGTTTCCGTAATCGCGCCACGTGGTCCAGTTGCTCGCGTTGTTATATCGCGCGGGGTTGAAGCCACGCTTCGGCGCCGGACCGAGCCAAAGATCGTAGTCGACGCCGGGGGGCGGCGCGGAATCGGAGACCTTGGCCGGGTTGCTGAGCTTCTGCTGATTCCAGGCCTTGGACATCTTCACGGCGCCGATGATGCCGGAGTCCAGCAGTTCGCGGGCCTTGGCAGTCACCTCGCTCGAACGCATCTGCGTTCCGTGCTGGAAAACACGCTTGTACTGCCGCGCTGTTTCGATCAGCACCCGGCCTTCGCGGAAGACGTGACTGGCTGGCTTCTCCACATAGACGTCCTTGCCCGCTTTCATCGCGGCCACCGCCACCGGCGCATGCCAGTGATGCGGCGTGGCGATAATGAAGGCGTCGATCGACTTGTCATCGAGCAGGCGCCGGAAGTCGCTGACGGTGCGCGGGGCTTTGCCCGTCGCGTCGTAGACGATCTTCCCGGCGCGTTCGGCATTGTTCGAATCGACGTCGCATACCGCCGCCACATGCGCGGTCTTCAGGTCGAGGGCGCGTTTGACGTGCGCGGTTCCCATTCCGCCAGTTCCCACGAAGGCGAGCGATACCTGATCGTTTGCCCCGGCGGCGAATGCCGCTGCCATGCTTCCGGCAAAAGTGCGCCTGGCGATTGTGTGCATGTATACAAAGATAGCCGAAGTCTACGCGGCTTGTGTCCCCTATCGCACGAACCAGCGGAGGGCGTATCTGGCATCCGTGTCGCGAAACGCCAAAGTGCGCGGATCCACCAGCCTGCGCACTACCCGGCCATCGCTGCGCACGATCAGCCAGCCGAAATCCCAATTCATGCTGGCGTAGCGCATGGGCACGGCCGCTCGCACGCGGGCCAGCGGGTGTGTCCCCGCGATGAACAGCTTCTGCTCCGTGTAGTAGTAGCTGGAACCGGTCTGGATCATCACCTCGTGGCCGGGCCCGTCTCCCAGGTCGGAACAAAGTCCCCGCACGGCGACCTTGACATCGCAGCCATCGTCGAGGGCGCGTCCCAAACTGTCGACCGAGCCCGACACCAGCTCTCCCGAAGGTCCGTGCGACAGCACCTGCGTCCAGTCATCGCGCACGAAGTAGCGAAACCGGTCGAAGTCATAGATGAAATTGCTGCTCGGTGCGTTGGTGGCCGCGTCCCAGTTGTCCTCCTGATGGTACTTGGGCATCTTGGAATGGTCATCCAATGGCGATGGCCCCGGGCCGCCCTTCGCGGCAACACCATCCAGAAAGGGGCGGGCGATCGCCTGTCTGCCGTCCTGGTTGTAGAGGAAGAACGACATCGACGGGCGTGGCCCGAAGGCGTCCGGCAGGCTGACCGGCTGGCGCAAGGTCATGATGCCAGCCACCCACCGGTCGTCAACCAGGTAGGTTGCGCGGAACTCGGCGGTCTCAAGGATCAGTTCGGAATTCTTCGAACCGGGCTCGATATGCTCGTTGTGGCGAAAAGAAGTGGCGATTCTCAGATCGGCGCCGCGCCGGATGGCATCCGCCAGGGCGCGAGCGCTGCCTTCGATCGCCTTCCGGCGGCTGTCGAGCGTGTATACGCACTTCCAGGCAGACGCGCGTTTGGCTGCCGAACCTGGCGTCGCCGCGGCGGCGCCGGTGGCGAGCAATTTTCTACGATTCATTCGATACCTTCCTCTCTCCGCCGAACCACCGTCGATCATACCCGAACCCCAGACTGGTCCGCCACGGCGCCTGCGGGCACGGTTCAAAACGGAAGTGTGGGATGATTACGTTCAGTGTTGACTCGAAGAAGAGCCATCCTCACTCCCACCGGCGCGTTGCTGGCGGCCGCTGCCACGCGATCCGCCAATCGCGCATACGGCACGATTTTCAACAACGACTCGAACAACATCCTGCACGCCAGTTCCGGAGCCGGCACGTCCGTCGAAGAGTACAAACGAGCTTTGAATCACATCCTCGATGCGAGGCCCGGGATCTTCGCGCAGGATGTCGGCGACCCGGACACGGTCTACTACCGCACCCAAGTCGCCACGAACGCCGCCAAGTACGGCGCCGAGGTGGTCATGAAGGCCTGGCCCAAGTCCGCGCCCGAGAAGGCGAATCGGGACTCCGCCGCGTTGAATAAACTTCTGGCGCTCGGAACTGATCCCCTGGCGATCACCATTGAGGAGTGCCGCCGGAGAAACGTGCTCGCCGTGGCCAGCTATCGGATGAACGCCGAGGATTTTAAACGGGGCCAACTGGACCGGTCGGACTTCGGACGAGCTCACAAACACCTCGCGATTCCAGGCGCCAACTGTCTCGACTGGGCGCACCCGGAAGTGTATGCGCATCGCATGTCCATCTTCCGGGAAGTGGCTGACAACTACGACATCGACGGAATCGAGTTCGATTTCCGCCGATGGACCCACATGATTTCAGATCCGCTGAACAACCATCCAGTTCTCACCAAACTGGTTGCGGAGACAAGGCGGATGCTCGACGATGCATCCAGGCGCAAGAAGCGGAAGAACTTGATCCTGGGTGTGCGCGTGGGACCCTCGATCGCCGATCCGCCGGGCTCCGAGTATGCGGGTGGCAACGTCAAGAACGACATCTCCTGCCGCGAACTCGGCCTGGACGTGAAAACGTGGATCGAGAAGGAGTACGTCGACTACGTTTCGCCCTCGCTGTTCTGGCCCCGCTGGCCAGGCATCCCCAAGACCAGGGAATTCGCCGCGTTGGCCAAGGGCCGCCGCGTGGGAATCTATCCGACTCTATTCCCGATGCCCAAATGGCTGGACGAGGACGAAAGGCCGGACAAGGCCATCGAACCGGGCGACGCGCAGCGGTTGAAGAGATACAAGGATGAGATGACGGCCGCCGCGCTTGCCATGTACGAAGATGGTGCCGATGGGATCAGCACCTTCAACTGGTATTTCCATCTCCACCTGAGCAAGATGCCGGTGCAGTGGCAGGCATACTATGGCTACGGAATGGGCGCCTCCGCGGTCCAGAAGCACGTCCTCTCCATCATGGGCAAGCCTGACGCTCTGCGGGACTATCGCAGGCAGGCCCGGTTCTACTAAATAGCTCCACTGGGCCGATGAGGCTGCTGCTCGGAATGCTGCCGCCCCTGGACTGAGATTGGCCGCCCGCGCTCAGCGCTGTACTTTGCGGACGAAGACGAAACGCTGGCCGTCCGGGGTGACGTCGTACCTGGGCGTGGACGGGGATTCATCCGGAAAGTTCCCGCGCATGCCCTCCAACCGGAACATTCGCTTCGGCTGGCCGAACGTAAACTCGCCATCCGTGTTCACCTCGACCGACAGGAGCGTGTCGTTGTTCATCATGTAGAACAGTTCCCTGCCGTCGGCGCGCCATCGCGGTTGTCCGCCGCCGCCTGCCCAACCCATCGACAGGGGACGCGACACCTTCCAGTACTTCCGCGGTTCACGGGTCGGGGAGACGTAGACTTCGAAAGGACCGCCCACGTTTGAAACATAGGCGATGTACTGGCCGTTCGGCGAAAAACGGCCCACCTCGGTCCATGCGTTCTGATAGCCGAACAGGTCAATCGGTTCGCCGACGCCAATCTGCCACAGCATGACATCGCGTTTTTGGTCCGCCTGCGTGAACAGAAGCCACTCGCCGTTGGGCGACCAGGACCGTGGATACTGCGCCGCGGGCATTTTCTTCAGCAGGATCTCCGGACGATCGGAATCGAGGTCTTTGCGATAGAGTTCGTACTCACCGGTACGGCTCGAGTTGAAGATGATCTGCGTGCCGTTGGGCGACCAGATGGGAAAATTGTCGTTGCCCTTGGCAGGCGCGATGACACGCTTGGCGCCGGTGGCGACATCGTGAATCCAGACGTCGCGGTCGTTCACTTCGCCATCGCGAGCCGAAACCGCGATCGATTTGCCGTCGGGGGAAATTTCCGGCTGAAAGATCGAGCTCTGCGTACTGCCCACCTTGCCAAGGATCGCGCCCGCGCGATCCACCCAGATCATCTCCTGCGGCATGTCCTGCGCGGTGGGCTGCTGCGCGAGAGCCGGCACGATCAGTAAGATCGCAATCACGGGGAGCAGGCGGAGAAGGTTCATCGGGATCATCCTACTTGGCTTCGGCCGCGCGCTGAACGTACACAGCACGGGCCTCGGCATATTGTGACAAGACGTGCGATTTTTCGCGTTCGGAACGCCACCAGGGCCAGGCTTCGGACATCTCCCGGAGCTTGTCGATCCAGCGTACGAAGTATTCGGCCGAGGCGCGGTCCCGGATCTTGCCAGCGCCGGCGTAGACGCGAATGGCGTTCGTGGCTGCTTGGGGGTACTCGCCATCGAGCGAGCGGTCCTGCGCGCCTTCGGCGTAGAGGGAGAACCACGCGCTCTCGGTGACGCGAACCGTCTCCCGGAACTTGGCCCGCTTCCGCTCCGCGTCCAGCGGGATCTCCTTGAGCACCTTGCCGTTCGAGTGCACGTAAACCCTGTCGAGCGCGGCGATGGACTGGACACTGCCCTCAATGGTCACCGTGCCGCCTGCGGCGGGCAGACGAACGATGCCGCCAGGAAAGGCGCCGTTCACCCGCAGGTCGAGAATCGGACCGGTGCTGAAAAACGTGCGACCCTTACGGACAGCGTCGAGCCACGCGGGAATCGTCAGCGGTCCGTCCACCTTGGCATAGGTGCGGACGCTGCCGATCTGTTTGCCGCGGTGAAGGTCGGTAATCGAGTCCTCGCCTCCGACCGGAGTGAGCACGATATCGCTGTTCAATAACTTGTGCCAGATGCCCATCTGGATCGGGTTGATGTAGGTCCATTCGAGGCAATCGAGCGTGCCCAGCGCGGCGTCCACGGGCATGGCCTTCGCATGTCCCAGATCCGTTTCGAGCGGGTCCCTGACGCCGGAGTATGGGTGGACCTGCGTGATCAACGCGCCCCGTTCCTTGGCCTTCCGCATCATGTCGGTATTGCTGGGATACAGGCTCTCGATTCCGGTCCCTTCATAACCGGTGGTGAAGGGCGACAGGAGACGTTCCTTCAGGCCGAGAAACGAAAGATGGCCGAAGAAGGGCGGACGATACTCCTGCCCGACATGTACCTTCACGTTCGCCACGGATCGCGAACTGGGATGTTCGCCGCCGCCAGGAACGAAATACTGCTGGTCCAGAACCCGGTTGTCTTTGTTGGCCACCTGCGCCATGACCACCCGCAGGTCCTCGCCCTGCGCCATGAAAATCACATTTTCGGGTGAGTTCCGCAGATTGCCGCCGTAATTCATGTGAGTGTGCATGGTGCCGGAATACCAGCCCTGTGCGGCCATGTCCGTCATGCGCCGAAGTCTCAATTCCACGTCCATGGCTGCTCCGGCGATCACCTCGACATCCGCTTGCGCGGGCCAGTACTCCAGTCCGCGCATCGCTTTCAGATGAAGCTTGCCAGGCGGCACGCGCAGCGTGAACTGGCCCGCGGTGTGGAAGCACGGCTCTCCTGAGAGTGGGATCCTCGCGTAAGCATCGAGAGGCGGATAGAACTTGCCGTCAGAGGCGAGTGCATGCACGCGTGCCGCGACCGTCTCTCCGCCGGCGCCGTCGCGCACCCGGCCCCGAACACGTCCCATCGGCCGCTTCCAGACGGGTTCGCCCGTCTTGATCTTCTTCACCGCGCCGCCGTAGGTCTCGAGCAGCGCCAACCCCGGGAGCCCGCCTTCGTTGGAAATGAACGCTATCCATTCACCGTCCGGTGACCAGCGCGGTGAAAAATGATCGAAGTCGCCTGCGGTGAGCCGGTAGGGAGCCCCGCCGTTCACCGGAAGAACGTAGAGATGGTTGAATTGGTCGGCTCCGCCGGCGTGCGAAGAATAGACGATACGTTTGCCGTCGATAGACACTTGCGGCCGCGTCCGGAACAGAGACTGTTCGCGGAAGATTCGCACGGCCTGGCGCATGGCATCGGGCTGCACAGGTATCCGGAAGATATCGCCGGAGCCGAGAGGAACGTCGCGGTTGGACACGATGATGAGTTCCTTGCCGTCCGGCGTCCAGGCGGGTTGCAGGTGCATGTCCCAGGCGCCGACGTAGAGCCGGTCACTGCCATACGGGTTGTCTGTGGTGAGAGCGGCCGGGCCGCCATCCCACTGTCCATCGTGGATTGCCCGGACGTGGATGTGAAAGCGTCCGCTGGAACCTGTCGTCACATACGCGATACGCCGCCCGTCAGGGGAGAATGCGGGATCAAGGTAGGTGGAACCGTCGTCCGTGAGCAGCCGTGTCTTACCTGTGCTCACGTCCAGGATGGCGAGCTGAATCGGTCCCGTGGGAGTCTGGCTGGTGTAGACGATCCACCTGCCGTCCGGGGACCAGTGCGGTGAGGAATCGTAGCGGCCGTCCGCTGTCAGTTCCGTGGCCGCACCGGTTTTGGGATCGATGTTGAACAGCGACCCCTGCATACTGACCGTAACGAACTTGCCATCGGGAGACCACGCTGGCGCCCAAGGAGTGCTGTTGGGCGCCGGCGGATAGTAGTAGTTGTAAGTGTATTGCGCCGCGGCCTGCCAAGCGTACCCGGCAAGCCAATAGGCCACAAGCGCGATTCGGCCGCGCTGGCCCATCAGACAAGGGCCGCCAGGAGCCGGTCCACGTCCTGCTGGTTGTTGAAGACGGAGGGCGCGATTCGCATCTTGTTGCCGAACCGCATGGCTACGTGCACCTTCGCCTTGTTCAGCTTCTCCATGGTTTGGGCGGGATCCTTGCAGGCGAAGGCGCAGATAGGACTCTCATTCCCTTTCGGCGTAATAGAGGCATAGCCGAGCGCCGGCAGTTCCTTTTGGAGTCTGTCGGTGAGGGCGCGGGCATGCGCGCGGATGTTGTCGACACCGAGTGCATGGATGTACTTCAGGCTCTCCTGCGCGGCGATGGCGCCTTCGTAGGAGGGATAGCTCACCTCATACCGGCCCGGACCGGTCACCGGCTTGAACTGGATGTCTTCGCGGCTGCTGTCGGGCTCCGAGGTCCACGGCGCATAGTTGAATTGAACGCCGCCGGAGTTCTGGGTCGGCTTGACCACGCTGCCCTGCAGGTCTTCGCGCACATAGTAGAAGCCGTAGCCTTTCACGCCCATCAGCCACTTGTAGGTCGAGCAGGCGGCGAAATCGATCCCCATGGCCTTGACGTCGATCGGGATCGCGCCGGCGCACTGAATGACATCGGCGTAGACATAGGCGCCGCGCGCGTGCGCCAATGCGCTGATCGCTTTCACGTCCTGCAGATAGCCGTTCACGTTCGATACCAGCGCGAGGGCGACGAGCTTCGTCTTGCCGTCGATCGCTTTTTCGACGTCGCGAACGTCGGTGACCCAGTTGCGGTTCCGCACGATGCGGACGTCCAGGCCGGCCTGCTGCCGCATTTTGTAGTTGTAGAGCGCGGCCGAATAATGCAGGTCGTTGGTGACCACATTGCCACCCATCGCCTGGATGTTCATGCCATTGAGCAAGTTGCTTTCGGCTTCGATCGTGCTTCGGGCGAACGCGATTTCGGAAGGCTTGGCGTTGATGAGTTGGGCAAACAGCGTCTTGGACTCATCACGCGCCTTCGCCCAGTGGGGCCACCAGGGGTCACCGACTTCGTTGGTTTCCCAATCGATGTAGCGGTGAAGCGCCGTCGCCGAGTGAACGCTCAGTGGATGGCACGACGCATTGTCGAAATATGCAGACAGCCGCGCCCGGGGAAAGTCCTCGCGGACGGCGGAGAAATCAACGGTTCCGCCGCGGCGCGTCGCCGCGGCCAGGGGCGTTGCACTGGTGGTGAGAAACCGGCGTCGATTCATGGGATCCTCCTCAGAAAGAGATTCTCATCCAGAGTTCGGTCTGGCGGCTGAAATTGGCCTGTCCGGCGATCGTGCCGAACGCCGGATTGCCGAATTGCGTGTTCGGCGCCGAGAACACAGGATGGTTGAGCAGATTGTAGGCGGCCGCGCGGAAGTCGAGCCGCGCTTTTTCGGTCAGGGAGAAACCCTTGGCAAGCGTGAGATTGACGTTGTTCATGCCGGGCGCCCGGACGCTATGCAGCCGGGGACTCACATTGCCGAAGGTGAAGTCTGGCGGCTGGGCGAACGCCGCCGTGTTGAAGTAGCGGTTCAGGCGGGAGCCGATGCCGCCCGTGATGCCAGAGGTGGGGTCGCCGGCGGCGTCGGGCCGGGTCCCCCCGGCGCCGAGCGTCCCGCGAATCAAGGAAAACGACAGGGGGAAGCCTGACTGGAACGTGCTGAAGGTGGATAGCTGCCACCCGCCTACGACAGCATGGAGGGCCTTCGAGGCGTTCGCGAGATAGGCCCGGTCCTTGCCCACGGGCAGGTTCCATGCTCCCGTTACGGTGAGCCGGTGCGGCAGGTCGAACGCGCTGACGGCGCGTTCTGCCCGTCGATCGTAGTTGTTCTGCGCTGAAAAGAGGTCGCCGATATTTTTGGCGCGTGTGTAGCCGATAATCGCGGTAACTCCGTGCGCCATGCGCTTCTGCACCTGAAGCTGCATCGAGTGATAAGACGTGTTACCCAAGGCTGGAAACGCCCGAATCACGCTCGAGAACTGCGGATAAGGCCGAAGCAGTTGGTTCCGCGCCACTGTGGCGCCGCTGATCGGACCGCTGGTGAGGATGCCGAAGAAAGGATTGGCCACCGGCTCCAACAGAGCCGCTCCCATGGACAGATGCCTCGGGTCCAACTGGTTGATCTGTTCCGATGGTACCCCCGCGGCGTCGAGCCCGCCGAAGGTGCCGATCGTGCGGCTTCCGATGTAGGCGACTTCGAGCAGCGTCTGCGATGGCAATTCACGCTGAATGTTGAACTGCCAGTTGTGGAAGCGCGGCGTGCGGTCCGCCGGTTCGACAAAGGCGATCGCCTGTCCCGCCAAGGTGGAAAGCCCTTGACTGCTGCCGATGGCTTCGACGCGTCCCCGAGGGAAGGGATTGAGGAGGCGATCTGTCACATTGATACCGTCGGTGGAACTCACCCAGGGCGTGTTGGAGTTGAAGCCGGTAGGCTGCACGGTGCCGAGGACCGGTATGTAACTCAGTGCGTAGCCGCCGCGCAATATCGTCTTGGACGTCAGGCTATAGGCGAACCCGATGCGGGGCGCGACATTGTTGCGGTCCGGTTGGTAGAGACCGCGCGGCTGTCCGCCGACGCCGGCGTAGATGAGCCCGCCCTGCAGGTTGAGGTCGCGCACCTGCAAAGGACTCCGCGTGCCGAACGCGAATCCGCGAGTGGTGCGGTTGTAGCGTTCCGTACGCGGGCCTTCGTATTCGTAACGGACACCCAGGTTCAGAGTCAGCTTCCGGGTGATGCGAAAGTCATCCTGCAAGTAGAGGCCGTAGTAGAGATTCTGAACGGAGACGGCGGTATTGAAATCCAATTGCCCGCTACCGTAGCCCATCAGTAGCGACGCCACGCCGAAACCCGAGGTCGCCACCGGCGTGTCGGCGCGCGGACCGCCCGTCTGCGTCAGGCCGAAACTGAAAGACCCGGCCGGGTTGGGGTTGCGGAAGAAGCTGCCGCGGACGAGCCGCGCTTCGCCGCCAGTCTTAATCAGGTGCTTTCCGTGTTGGTGCGAGAGGCTGCCTTGCGACGAGTAGGTGTGGCCCGGCTCTTCCTGGAAACGGCTGCCGGACAAGCTGGCGAATCCGTTCACGGCAACGGTGGGAAACACCGAGCGCTGTAACAGGTTCTTGTAGTTCTGGGAGAAACCCAGCTTGGTGACGTCGAAACCATCGGACCAGGGGAAGAAGCGCTCCACGCCGCCCGCCCAACCCAACCGTACGTCCAGTGTTGTTCGCGGACTGATCATGTAAGTCTCGTTCAGACCGATCCCCGAGTGGGGGCGCAGGTTGACGTCCCGTCCGGCGGTCGCCACGCCGTCGAACTGGTGCGGATACACGAGTTTCGCTGTGCCATAGTTCACGCGCACGAAGGTGTGGTGCTTTTCGGTGAAGTAGTGGTCCGTCTTGACCACGAGCATATTGTAGTTCCGGGGCCACTTTCCCGAGAACCCGAAGTTCTGGACCCACGGCGCGGCGGCGTTGGGACCGGTGCGGGTGGGTTCCGGATAGTAGGTTACGATGTTGCGGCCCACGGGGTCCTGGAGCGAGGCCGGGATGATGTTGCCGGGGAACGGATCGCGCGTCGGAACGCCGTTGGCCGGCCGCACCGACAAGGGATTGAAGATCGGCGCCGAAACCTCGCTGAAATCGCCCTGGCGCATCTTGATCGTGGGTACGTTCAAGACGCTATCGATGGCGTTGCCTTCTCGCGATCCTTCAAAGTTCGCGTAAAAGAAGCTGTGGTTGCGTCCGTTGAACAGTTTGGGCAGGACGATCGGACCGCCGATGCTTCCGCCGAAAGTGTTCGCTCCAAACGCCGCCAACTTCCGGCCACGGCCACGAGCGAAATACTGGTTGGCGTCCAGAGAGGCGTTCCGAAAGAACTCGTACGCCGCGCCGTGCAACTCGTTGCTGCCGGATTTGATCACGACGTTCATGAAGGCGCCCCCGGAGCGGCCATATTCGGCTGGGAGCGTTCCGCTCTGCAGCTTGAACTCGGCAACCGACTCGGTCGACGGGACCCAGGGAGACAGTCCCGCTCCCCGGTTCAAGTCCACCGTGTTCGGCACTCCGTCCACCGCGACATCAATGGCCGCCATCGGCGCTCCATTCACGCCGGTCAACATGTTGCTGGCGGTGTCGTTCGGCCGGATGTCTTCTCCGATCCGGGTACTGACTACCCCGGTGCTCAGGTTATACATCATCAGGCTGCTGTGCCCTTTCAGGGGCAGACCCTCGATGATGTCTTTTCGCACGGCGGTTCCCAGCGCGGAGGAGTCCGGCTGCACCAGGGAAATCTCGGACGATACCGTGACTGTTTCGGTAGCCCCTCCTACTTCGAGTTGCAGGTCGATTCGCGCATCCTGGCTGACGCTCAGCGAGATCTTATCCCGAACGACGGTCTTGAAGCCGTTGGCGGCTACGCTCAACGAGTAGTTGCCGGGAGCGAGGAACGAAAACAAATAGTGGCCGAGATCGCTGGTGACCACTTGCCGCGTAACGGAGGTATCGGTGTTGCGCAAGGTGGCTGCGGCGCCGGCGACCACCGACTGCGAAGGATCCGTTACCGTGCCCTGCAAAGTGGCGCGGAATTCCTGTGCGAAGAGGGCTGCTGCAAGAGAGACGAGGGTAAGCAGGCGGAAAATGGACATCAAATCATCCTTTCGGTGCACATCGGGTTGGCGCCTCGGAACCACGTCATCCGGGGTCCCTGCGGCCGTGGTCGTCCCTAGTATACATCAGCCTATGTATCAGTTCAGTCG
>VFZX01000202.1 GCA_016871015.1 Acidobacteriota bacterium
AGAGGATCGTGAACGGAGGAGGAACAATCGACCGGGAGTATGGATTGGGGAGGGGGCGGACCGACTTGCTGGTCCGGTGGAAGTGGAAGGGTGGCGAGCAGCGCGTGGTGATCGAATTGAAGGTCACTCGCAATCCGCCGACTGAGAAGTTCCTGGCCGACGGGGTCGCGCAGACTGCCGGGTACATGCAGCGGGCGGGTACAAGCGAGGGGCATTTGGTGGTGTTCGACCGCGGCGAGCGGTCCTGGGATCAGAAGATCTTCCGGCAGAGGCGCGAGCAGGACGGCCACGCAATCGAAGTTTGGGGAATGTAGCCGGCGTCTAGCGCTGAATCCGCGCCGATCCGCCTTTAGCGAATGCCTCCACTTCGGCGAGCGTGGCCATGGTGGTGTCGCCTGGATAGGTGGTGAGCAGCGCACCGTGCGCCCAGCCAAGACGAAGTGACTCGGCGGGCGGGCGTCCGGTCAGGATCCCGTAGAAGAGGCCAGAGGCGAAGCCATCGCCGCCGCCGACGCGGTCGAGAACGTCGAGTTCGCATTCGGGCGCGGCGTAATGCTCGCCGTTGATCCAGGCGACCGCGCCCCAGGTGTGGCGGTTGGTGTGATGGACTTCGCGGAGCGTCGTGGCGATGATCTTCACGTTTGGAAACAAAGCAGTGACCTTGCCGATCATGTCGAAGAACACCGAGGTGTCGAGCTTGGACTTGGTCTTGTCCTCAACCTCGGGTCCGGGGATGCCGAGGCCCTTTTGGAGGTCCTCTTCATTGCCGACCAGCACGTCGACATGGCTCACGATGCGGCGGACCACTTCTACGGCCCGCGACTCGCCGCCCCAGATGTCCCAGAGCTTCTTGCGGAAGTTCAGGTCGAACGAGATGACCGCGCCCTGGGCCTTGGCGGCCTTCATTCCCTCGATGGTGACGTCTGACGTGGTGGCCGAAAGCGCGGCGAAGATGCCGCCGGAGTGGAACCAGCGGAGCCCTCCGGAAAGGATCGAGTCCCAGTCGAAGTCACCGGGCTTGAGTTGAGCAGCGGCTTCGTTGGCGCGGTTGTAGAAGACTACGGGGCCGCGGACGCCCTGGCCGCGATCGCTGTAGACGGCGGCCATGTTGGGTCCGTTGACGCCGTTGTGGTCGAAGTACTTGTAGAAGGGGCGGACGCCCATGGCTTTGACGCGCTCGGCGATGAGATCGCCGATGGGGTAGCGGGACATGGCGGTGGCGATACCGGTATGCATCCCGAAGCAGTCAGCGAGGTTGGCGGCACAGTTGAACTCGCCGCCGGACACGTGGATCTGGCACTGGACGGCCTTGCGGAAGGGGATGACGCCGGGGTCGATGCGGTGGACGAGTGCGCCGAGGGAGAGGAAGTCAAGGGCTCCGCCCTGGCGGACGGAGAGGCCATAGCTCATGGAAGAAAGGTCTCCTGGGAGTAGGGGGTGAACTTCCAGGCTACCGCGAGTCCGGTTAAAGTGTCAGGTCGCCCCGCGGTTTGCCCTTATCCATTTCCATCCAGGTGTCGTAGACTTGGTCGGGGAAGAAGTCGCCCACCCAGTTCTTGACGCTGGCTGGAAGCTCGATGTTCGCTTTGGTCCGCTTGCCGTTGACGGTGACCACGACGTCGGACAGCTTTTTGCCCGACTTCCGCGCCCGTTCGACTGCTGACCAGAGCTCGCGCATGAACGCCTTCTCGCCCGCGAGGATCTCGGCTCCTCCCGCTGGTCCGTGGGCGGGGAGCACGCGCGTGGCGCCCAGTTTCTCCGCGCCTTCGACGACTTTCGGCCAGTTGGCGACGTGGCCGTCACCGGTGTAGTTGTAGGGTCCGTTGACCACGGCGTCGCCGGTGCAAATGATCTTTTCGTTGGGCAGGAAGGCGAAGCCGTCACCCTTGGTGTGGGCCCAGCCAAAGTGATGGAACTCGATCTTGCGGCTTCCGTCGGTGAGCACAAAGGGACTCTTGCTGAAGGTCTGCTTGGGAGGCTCGGCAGTGGGGAGCTTGAGCTCGGCTACGTCGGCACGTCCTTGAGCTTCCTGCCAGCGCTTGGGTTCGCGGTCGCGCATTTCCCGTGCGACGCCTTCGTGGCCCAGGGTGATTGCGCCGGCACGGGTCCAGACGGGATTTCCGTAGGCGTGATCGCCGTGGTGGTGGGTATCGAACACGTATTTCACAGGTTTTTTCGAAAGTTTTTTGATGTCCTCGATGAGCGCCTTGGCGCCGCTCGGGAAATTGGCATCAATGACGACCAGGTAGTCCTTCATCTCGATGACGATGTTGTTGCAGTGGCCGTGATTCTTCAGGTCGCCTTCGCGGAACCACACACCGCTGGCGATTTGCTTGACGGTATTGGGCTGGCCGCTGAGGTAGAGGGCTCCGCCGAGGAGACCGCAAAATGCGGCGGAGTACCAGGTGCGTGTCATAGCGGACCAAGATACCACAATCCCCCGCGATTGCGGTACGATCAACATGTTCCAATGCCACCGGTTCTGGAGCTTCGCTCCGTATCCAAACATTTTCCAACGCACGTCGCGGTGCGCGACGTGTCGTTGACGATCGACCGCGGCAAGCTGTTCGCCCTGCTGGGCCCCAGCGGATGCGGCAAGACCACTACGCTGCGGATGGTGGCCGGATTCGAGATCCCGACGTCTGGCCAGGTGTTGCTCAACGGGTCCGACATCGCGCCACTGCCACCGTATGAACGCAACGTCACCACGGTGTTCCAGAATTATGCTCTGTTTCCGCATCTCACCGCGAAGCAGAACATCGAGTTCGGACTACGGCGCAAGGGGGCTCCGGACCTGGACCAGAAGGTTGCCCAGGTGCTCGATCTGGTCCAGATGAAGGGCAAGGAGGAGCGGAAGCCAGCGCGGCTTTCCGGAGGCGAGAAGCAGCGGATCGCGCTGGCGAGAGCGCTGGTGCTGGAGCCGGACGTGCTGCTGCTCGACGAGCCGCTTTCGGCGCTCGATCCGAAGCTGCGCAAGCAGGTCCGCTCGGAGTTGAAGGCGCTGCAGCGGCGGGTGGGGATCACGTTCATCATCGTGACGCATGACCAGGAGGAGGCGATGATGCTCGCCGACGAGGTCGCGCTGATGCACAAGGGAGTGATCGCGCAGCTCGGCACACCCGAAGACATCTACCTTCGGCCCGCGAACCGGTTTGTCGCCAACTTCCTGGGCGCGGTGAACTGGCTGGGCGAGTTCGGAGTGCGGCCGGAGGCGATCCGGATCACGCGCGACCTGTTGCCCACGGGCGACAGGTGCCGTCCGGCGAGCGTCGAGACGGTGATGTTCCTGGGCAATTCGTTCCATGTCCAGGCGAAGCTCAGCGACGGACGAAGTGTGGTGACCGAGGTGTCGCGGCTGGAGAAGCCGTTCGCCCCTGCTGAGCGGGTCCGCGTGTGGTGGAACCAGGAAGACGAAATCCATTTGCCGCCGGAGTCCGCATGAACCGCCTGAGATTCTGGACACTGGTGCCGGCGCGCGCGCTCAATTTTCTGTTCTTCCTCGTGCCGATGGGGATCGTGGTGCTCTACAGCCTGATGACCCGGGGTCCGTATGGCGGGCAGGCGCCGCCGTTCAACCTGGACAACTACGTCCGGCTGGCGGATCCGCTGTACTTGACGATCCTGTTGCGCTCGTTTTGGATCGCGGGAATCTCGACGTTCTTCGCCATGCTGCTCGGATTTCCGCTGGCGCTGTTCATCGCCAATTCGGGCAAGAGCCGGAGCATGTATTTGAATTTGGTGATGCTGCCGTTCTGGACATCGTTCCTGGTGCGGACTTACGCGTGGATGTTCCTGCTGCGCGACACGGGCCTGATCAACTCAGGGTTGATGGCGCTGGGGGTCATCCGTGAGCCGCTGCCGATGCTCTACAACGACGCGGCAGTCGTGCTGGGGCTGGTGTACGGATATCTGCCGTTCATGGTGCTGCCCATCTATTCGACTCTCGAAAAGCTGGATCCCAGCCTGTTGGAAGCGGCTGCCGACCTGGGCGCGACTCCGTGGGTCAGCCTGTGGAGGGTGACGGTTCCGCTGGCGCTGCCGGGGATCGTGGCGGGTTCGATCCTGGTGTTCATCCCGTGCCTGGGCGCCTATCTCACGCCGGACCTTCTCGGCGGCGGCAAGAGCGTGATGATCGGGAATGTCGTGCAGAACCAGTTCACGACGGCCCGCGATTGGCCGTTCGGCGCATCGCTCTCGCTGGTGCTCACCGGACTCGTGATGGTCCTGCTGTGGCTGTTCGTCAGGAAAGGCGGGGACAAGTACCTATGAACCTGAAGCGCACCATCGGGCTGATCGCCGCCGCGTCGTATCTGTTCCTGCACGTTCCGCTGCTCGTGCTGATCGTGTTCAGCTTCAACTCGTCGCGGTTCACGGCCTGGGAAGGATTCTCGCTCAAGTGGTATGCGGCGGTACTGGCCGACGAACGGATGCTCAAGGCGACGTGGAATTCACTCATCATCGCGTTCGTTTCGACAATCTTCGCCGCGGCGGTGGGGACACTGGCGGCATACGGCATGTGGAAGAAGAAGGCGCCGGTGCTCGAAGGGTCGTTGTACGTATCGCTGATCACGCCGGAGATTGTCACGGGCGTGTCGCTTCTGGCCTTCTTCCAATGGCTGTTCCACTATATGGACGTGCGGCTGGGGATGCACACGGTGATTCTGGCGCACATTACGTTCTCGATTGCCTACGTCGTGATTGTCGTGGCGGCGAGACTGAAAACCATGGACGGGACCCTGGAGGAAGCAGCGCTCGATCTCGGCGCGAATCACTGGGAGGCGTTCTGGAGGGTGACGCTGCCGAACCTGATCCCCGGAGTTATCGCGGCGGCGCTGCTGGCGTTCACGATTTCGTTTGACGACTACGTGATCACGGCGATGGTGGCTGGGATCGATTCCGAGACGCTGCCGATGGTGATCTACGGGATGGCGCGGAAAGGCGTGAGCCCGGCGGTGAATGCGATTTCGGCGATCATCGTGGTCGGGATCGGTGTGCTGATCGTGGCGTCGGAAAGGCTGCAGCACGAATGAGACGGCGGACGTTTTTCCTAGGGCTGTCCGGTTTGGCCGGGTGCACACGCGGCAAGCGGCGGCTGAACGTGTTCAATTGGTCTGACTATATCGGGCCAAACACGGTGCCGCGGTTCGAGTTCGAGTTCGACTGCGAGGTCCGGTACCACGTCTACGAGAGCAACGAGGAGATGCTGGCCAAGGTGTTCAGCGGAAACTCGGGCTGGGACGTGGTGTTTCCGTCGAACTACTATGTGGGCCCGATGGCGCAGACGCAGTTGCTGGCAAAGCTCAACCATTCCAAGCTCGGCAATATCAACAACCTCGATGCGCGGCTGCGGAATCCGGTGTGGGACAAGGATCTCGAATGGTCCGTGCCGTACATGTGGGGCGCGGCGGGGATCGCCTATACGACCAAGCACGAGCCGGCGCCGGCCCGTTGGGCCGACCTTTGGCATGAGTCGTTCAAGGGCCGGATCACGATGCTCGACGACGCGGCGGAAACGCTGGGCGCGGCGCTCAAGAAGCTCGGGCTGCCGTTGAATACCGCGGATCCGGAACACCTCGGCAAAGCCAAGGACGAATTGATCCGGCAGAAGCCGCTGGTCCGCGCGTATTTGAACGCGGAGGCGCGTGACCAGCTTGTCGCGGGCGACCTGCTTGCCTGCCAGACCTGGGCGACCACGGCGTCGCAGGCGATTGAGGCGGCCAAGCATCTGGCGTTCGTGTTTCCCGCCGAGGGGTTCTCGGTGTATTCCGATTGTGCGGTGATCCTGCGTGAGAGCAATGAACAGGAGCTGGCGCACCAGTTCATCAACTACCTGCTGCGGGCGCCGGTGGCGGCAGCGATCGTCAACCATTCGAAGACGGCGACGGCGAACGGGGCAGCGCGGGCGATGCTGGCTCCGGTGCTCCGGGACAACCAGGTTCTCTATCCGCCGGAGTCAGTGCTCGAGCGGGGGGAGTGGTTCGCGCCGCTGCCGCCCGGCGCCCAGCAGCTCCGCGACCGGATGTGGACCGAGATCAAGTCCGCTTGATTCTGATACATTGAAAATTAAGTGGAAGCAAATGAAGGCGCTTCCCCTGGGGCGAAGTTCAACCGGCTAGTGGAGGTTATGGCGCGTCTGCGTGGGCCAGACGGGTGCCCCTGGGATCGCGAACAAAGCCTCGACACATTGAAGAAGTACCTGGTGGAGGAAACCTACGAGGTGCTGGACGCCATCGATTCGCGCGACTGGCCGGGATTGACCGAGGAACTCGGCGACTTGATGCTCCAGCCCGTGTTCCAGGCGCAGATTGCCGCCGAGGAGGGGCGCTTCTCGATCGGTGACGCGCTCGATGCGATCAACAACAAGCTGATCCGGCGCCATCCGCACATCTTTGGGGACGCCGAGGCGTGGACGGCGGACGATGTGAAGGTCCGGTGGGACCGGATCAAGGCCGAGGAGAAGAAGGCGAGTGGGCGGCCGGAGGGAGGGCTGCTCGATTCGGTCCCGCGCGGCATGCCTGCCTTGCTTGAGGCGCAGGAGATCAGCCGCAAAGCGGCGGGCGTAGGCTTCGACTGGGCGGACGCGGGGCAGGTGTTTGATAAGCTCGACGAGGAAGTTGCGGAGTTGCGGCGCGCGGCAGCACCGGCCGAGTTCGAAGAGGAGGTCGGGGACCTGCTATTCGTGGCGGTAAATCTGGCGCGGGTCCACCGGGTGGATGCGGAGATGGCTTTGAAGAAGTCGAACGCGAAGTTCCGCAGACGGTTCGCGCACGTCGAAGGGGCGTTGGCAAGAGAAGGTGTAACGCTCGAGACGGCGACGCTCGATCAGATGGAAGAGAAGTGGCAGGAAGCGAAACGAACGTGAACATCGAAGTCCGGGCACTCACCGGGATTGGCGAATACCGCGACGCCGTGCGGCTGCAGCAGGAGATCTGGGGCTTTGCCGAGGTCGACGTGCTGCCGGTGCGGCTTTTCGTGGTCTGCCGCAAGATCGGCGGCCAGGCGTTCGGCGCATATGACAACGGCAAGATGGTTGGATTCTGCGTCGCACTTCCGGCGATCCGGCACCAGACGGGCGGGCTGTACCTGCACTCGAACATGCTCGGAGTGACGGACGGCTACCGGAACGCGGGGGTAGGACGGATGTTGAAGCTCGCGCAAAGGGACGACGCGTTGTCGCGGGGGATCCCGTTGATCGAGTGGACGTTTGATCCTTTGGAGTTCAAGAATGCCTACTTCAACATGGAGCGGCTGGGCGCGGTGGTCCGGCGTTACGTGCTGAACTTCTACGGCGTGACCACGAGCGCCCTGCACGGCGGCCTGCCCACGGACCGCTGTGTGTGTGAGTGGGACTTGGCGAGTCCGCGCGTAGAGGCGATGCTTGCCGGGAATCCGCTTCCGAGGCCGGAGACGGAAGCCCGGATCGAGGTTCCGGCGGACATCGCCACGATCCGGAAGAACGATCCCGGGCGGGCGCGGGAAATCCAGGCGCGCGTTAGCCAGCAGTTCCTTGAATATCTGGACGCCGGGCTGGCCGTCACCGGAGCGGAAAGGAGCGACGCCGCGGGCGTCTATTTGTTCAGCCGATGGGAATCCTGATTGACCGCGTGGTGCTGCGCCAGATCCGCATGCCGCTGGTGCACTTCTTCGAGACGAGCTTCGGGCGGACGTATGAGCGGCATATGGTGCTGGTGGAGGTCCAGAGCGGCGGGCTGTCGGGGTGGGGCGAGGTAACGGCGGGCGAGAATCCGTTCTACAACGAGGAGTGGACCGAGTCGGCGTGGCGGATCGTGCGTGACTACGCGGCGCCGCGGGTGCTGAATTTCGAGTTGGCCGATGCCAGCGCGGTGGACGCGCGCACGGCCCATATCCGCGGCCACAACATGGCGCGGGGAGGGCTGGAGGCGGCGGTGTGGGATCTGCAGGCGAGGATGAACCGCCGCCCGTTGTACCAGGAAATCGGAGGCGGAGCGCGGCGGGAGATTCCTTGCGGAGTGTCAATCGGGATTCAGAATTCGGTGGCCGAGCTGCTGCGCAAGATTGAAACCGAGGTCGAGGCCGGATACCAGCGGATCAAGATCAAGATCAAGCCGGGCTGGGACGTGGATGTAATCCGCGAGGTGCGGCGGGTGTTCCCCAAGATCCTGCTGATGGGGGACGCAAATTCGGCGTACACGCTGGCCGACGCGGACCGCCTGGCGGCGCTTGACGAGTTCGGCTTGATGATGATCGAGCAGCCGCTGGCGCACGATGAGATTATCGACCACGTGGAGCTGCAGTCGCGGCTGCGCACGCCGGTTTGCCTGGACGAGTGCATCCGGTCGGCGCACCAAGCGGCGCAGGCGATCCGGATGGGAGCGTGCAGGATCATCAATATTAAGCTCGGACGGGTGGGAGGGTTCGGTGAGGCCAAGCGCGTCCACGATGTTTGCCAGGCGGCGGGGATTCCGGTGTGGTGCGGCGGGATGCTCGAGGCAGGGATCGGGCGGGCGCACAACATTGCGCTGGCGACGCTGCCGAATTTCATATTGCCCGGAGATGTTTCGGCGAGCAAGCGCTACTGGACGCGGGACGTCATCAACCCGTGGGTGGAAACCACACCGCACGGGACGATCGTGGTCAGAGATACGCCGGGCTTCGGATATGAACTGGACCTGGAGTTTCTCGATTCAATCACAGTGAGGAGGGATGGAATCGGTTGACGGAGGGGGATAGACGGACGCCATCGGGGCTGTGGATCCTGATCGCGCTGCTGGCGGTGATGTGGTCGGCGAACTTTATCTTCGCCAAGATCGCGTTACGGGAGCTGCCTCCGTTCACACTGGCTTTGATCCGGTTCTCGATGGCTGGGATGTTCATCCTGCCGGTGTACCTGTGGAAGAAGGGGTTGCCGCAGGCGGATCCGGTCTTGCGGCGGTACGCACTGATCTGCGTCACGCTGGTAGGAATCAACCAGTTGGCGTTCGTGCTGGGATTGAATCTGACGAGCGTGGCGCACTCGGCGCTGATCCTTTCGACCAGTCCCATATGGGTGCTGCTGATGTCCAAGGTCGTAGGCCATGAGCAGATCCGGCCATCAAAGCTGGTGGGACTCGGGATCGCGGTGGCAGGTGTCGGGGTGCTTCAGTGGAACAACCGGGCCGGGCATGAGTCGTCCGTACTGGGAGATGCGCTGGTGTGGGTGGCATCCCTCAGCTGGTCGGCTTACACGGTGGCGTCCAAGTCGGCGCGGGCGCACCTGGACGGCCTGACGATGAACACAATCACCTACGGAGGCACGGCGCTCGCGTTTCTGCCGCTGACGGTGTGGCTGACGGCGGCGGCGCCGCTCTCCTCGTTGAGTGCCGCGGTGTGGGCAAGTTTGCTCTACATGGCAGTCTTCCCGACGCTGATCGGCGTGGCGATCTACTATCACGCGATGCGCTACATGCCCGCATCGCGCATCTCGATGGTCAGCTATGCGCAGCCCGTGCTGGCGACGGTGTTCGCGGTGTCGGTGCTCGGCGAGAGCTTCAGCAAGCCGGTGGCGATCGGAGGAGCACTGGTGCTGGCGGGTGTGATCTGGACGGAGCGCGCCTGATGCCCGCATTCCTGAAGCTGCTACTCCGGAACCGGAACTACCGCTACACCTGGATCGGGCAGGTGATCTCAGAGGTCGGCGACCACTTCAACAACATCGCCGTGTTCAGCCTGGTGATGCAGATGACGAATTCCGGGATGGCGGTGAGCGGAGTCCTGCTGTCGCGCGGGGTAGCGGTGCTGGCGGCTGGTCCGCTGGCCGGGGTGGTGATCGACAAGCTGGACCGGCGGCAGTTGATGATCGCAAGCGATTTGGCGCGCACGGTGATCGCGATGGGCTTCGGCCTGTGCCTGATGTATCCGAAGCTGTGGATCCTGTATTTGTTCAGCTTCCTGCTGATGTTCGCATCGCCATTCTTCACGGTGGGCCGGTCGGCGATCCTGCCGTCGATCGCGAGCAAGGAGGAGTTGCACACCGCGAACTCACTCACCCAGACCACGCAGTGGACGACGATGGCCATTGGGACGATGCTCGGCGGGGCGAGCGTGATGCAGTTCGGCTACGAGCTCGCGTTCCTGTTGAACGCGTTGTCGTTTGCCTGTTCGGCGTTGTGCATCTCGAAGCTCGCGCTGCCCGGTGGATTCGCACCGCGCGTCGAGGCCCTTACCGAGCAGCAGGTGGTACGTCCGTGGCACGACTACGTGGAGGGGCTGCGCTACATCCGCGGGGTTCCACTGCTCATGGGCCTGACGCTGCTGACGGCGGGCTGGGCGTCCGGCGGCGGAGCGGCCCAGGTGCTGTTCACGCTGTTCGGCGACAAGGTGTTCCAGCGGGGCGCGGCGGGAATCGGGATCGTGTGGGGCGTGGCGGCGGCTGGACTGGTGGTGGGCGGCGCCTTCGCCCACTGGTATGGCAAGCGGATCCGGTATGAGACCTACCTATGGACCGTCGCCATCTGCTACGTCCTGCACGGGGTGACCTACGTGGCGTTCAGCCAGATGCGGCTGTTCGTGATGGCGCTGTTGTTTATCGGGATGTCGCGCGCGGCGGTGGGCATCACGTCGGTGCTCAACACTGGCCAGCTCCTGCGGCACGTGAGCGACGGATTCCGTGGCCGGGTGTTCTCGACCATCGAGTCCGTGAGTTGGGCGACAATGATGCTTTCGATGACCGCGGCGGGGATTGCATCGGACCACTACAGTCCGCGGACCATTGGGCTGGTGTCGGGCGTGCTAAGCGGGTCGACATCGATCTTTTGGGCGTGGGCGGTGTACAAGGGCAAGCTGCCGGAACCGGAGCGGTCCGGGCTGGATCCTGACGATGTGGAGGTTCACGGAGATCCCAATGTCTGAGTTGGCGGGAAAGGTGGTGCTGGTGACCGGCGCGGCCAAGCGGATCGGGCGGGGAATCGCGCTGCGGCTGTCACGCGAGGGCGCGCGCGTGGGAATCCATTATTCGACGTCGGAGGCAGAAGCACGGCGGACCGCGGAGGAGTGTGGAGGCGCGCCGGTGTTCCGGGCGAACCTGGAGCACGTGGCCGAGATCGAGCGGTTGTTCGGTGAGGTGGGCGGTCATTTCGGGCGGCTGGACGGACTGGTGAACAACGCGGCCCGGTTCACGCGGTTTCATCCGCTGGAGGTGACTGAGCAGGACTGGGACTTCATCCACAGCGTGAACCTGAAGGCGGTGTTCTTCTGCTGCCAGCAGGGCGCAAAGCTGATGCTCAAGGGCGGCGGGGGGCGGATTGTGAATATCAGCTCGCTGGGCGGGATCCGGCCCTGGGCCGAGCACGCTCACTACTGCGCGTCGAAGGCGGGTGTGATCCACATGACACGGGCGCTTGCCAAAGCGCTGGCGCCGGAGATTACCGTGAATTCGGTTGCGCCGGGCGTGATTCCATTCGACGATCTGAACGAGCACAGCATCCCGATGGTCCGCTCGACACCCGCGCAGCGGCCCGGCACGGCGGACGAGATTGCCGATGGAGTGATGTTTTTTCTGAGATCCACGAACTTTATCACCGGACAGACTCTCGCCGTGGACGGCGGGTTGAGCCTGCGATGAGCGGCAATTGGCTGCGCGACACGGCGCGATTGAGTCCGGCGAAGGTGATCGCGCGGGCAAGCTCCATCCGCGCGGAGGCGCCCGTCCTGGTGCTGCTGGCGGCAGGTAAGGGGACACGGTTCGGCCAGGATCCGAAGTGCATTCAGCCGGTACATGGCACCCCGCTGGCGCGCCATTCGATTGAAGCGTTCCGGCAGTTGGGTGAGGCAGCGGTGATCGGACTGGTGGGCTACCGCCACGAGGATGTGGCCGGTGCCCTGGGCCCGGACAATTTCTACGTGTTGACGGACAACCCGGCCGGTGGAACAGCGTTCGCGGCTTTCGAAGCGTTTTGCGTGGAAGGGCTGCTGGACCACGACCCGCTGATGGTGGTCACCATGGGCGACCGGATCGTACCGCCGTCCACCTACCGCCGGCTGCGGCAGGTGCATAGCGCGGGTCCCGAGGAGGCAAGCGTCACCTTCTTGTCGGCGGTGTATTAGCCGCCCCGGAATGAGGGCAAGGGGCGTGTGGTGCGGGATGGCGATGGCCGGGTCGAGAGGATTATCGAGGAGCGGGACATCCAGGCGATGGCTGATGGTCCGCAACGGAGGACGCTGCTTAGCCTGACCGAGGGCAACTGTCCGCTCTATGCGATCCGGGCGCGGACGCTGCACCGGTATCTGGGCGCGGTGACCAACGCCAATGCGCAGGGGCAGTTCTACCTCACCGACATCGTCGAGGCGATCAGCCGGGACGGCGGCGAGGTTCGCACAATCACCACGGCGCCGTCGGAGATCGAGTATGACTTGCTGTGCGCGGATGTGACGCGCCCGGGTGATCTGGCCGCGGTGGAGCGGGCCCTGGGAGCGGCACGTGGGTTGTTTGCGGGCGTGGATCTCGAGGCGGCGAACGCGGCACGGGCACTGGCGGCGGGACGCACGCCGGCGCAGGTGGAATCGATTGCGCGGCAGCTTCGCGAGGTGATCGCGGCGGTGTCGATCGAGGAGATCGATTTCGAGCCGGGCGAGCCGGTCAGTATCGGTGTGTCGGGCGGCCGCGTGCGGATCGCCTTCATGCATCCGGACATGGGACGCTTCTATGGTCCGGCGTGGCAGATGCCGATCGGCGCGGGGACGCCGGAATCCGGCGAGCAGGTGGTGATCCTGATGCAGGCGGCCTCCGACGGACGGGTTCACCTGTTTCCGGTGGACCCGAACTTCCGGGAGAAGGTGAACCAGATTCCCTCCGACAGCGACTTAATCTATCCGGGCGACGAGGTTTCCGACGTTCACTCCTATGAGGGATTCGGGACGCAGATGAGCGAGAATGTCCTGCTGTCGCTCGGCTATTTCAGCCAGGAAGAGATCGAGGCACGGCAGCGCAAAGGGGTGCCTTTGCCGCCCGCGTCGCTGTGGGTGGCCAACAGCATGCGGCGTCCGTTCGCGCTGGTGATGAACGCGCTGGCTTCGATGCGCACGCTGCGGCATGGGCATCTGGGCAGGCGTGTCCAGCAGTGCCTGGGACGCGAGGGATTCCGCGGGCTGCGGATCGTTTCGACGGGGAACATTCCGAAGGGCGGGTTCTCGAGTTCATCGGCGGTGGTGGTGGCGGTGGAGAACGCGGTGAACGCGCTGTTTGGGTTGGACATCGCGCCGGACACGCTGGTGCGGCTGGCGTGCCAGGCCGAGTATGGCACGGGTGTCCGGGCAGGCTCGCTCGACCAGGCGACCGAGCAGAAGGGGCGGCTGGGCCAGGGGACGCTGATGTCGTCGAATCCGCGGGAGAACTACCGGGTGATCCGCACGTATCCGGTTCCGGCGGAGCGGTTCCGGATCTTTTTCCCGTATTCGGTGGACCGGGACCGGACGGCGTGGCGCTGGTGCTGGGGATTCTTTGGGGAGGCTCCGGGGTGCGGAGTGCCGACGGCAGCCGAGGTCCGGAAGATGACAGGAAAGGCGGCCGAGATCGCGGCGATCCTGACGCTGCTGCCAGCCGATGTCGATTTCTTCCAGCCGCTCGAAGACGAACTGGTGTCGCACGGGGTGCTGGGCCTGGAGAGCCGGCGCTGGGCGGCGTCGCAGTTGCTGCGGCTTCCATTGGCGGCGTCGAAGAATGAGTTGCTGGAGCGCGCGCTGGGCGAAGCGGGGCACTTGGCGATGCCGCGGGAGAAGGCGGAAGCGGTGATCCGGTCATTGTTCGCGGGCTGGAGTGAGCCGCCAGCCGGGGTTCCGTTGCGGGCGATGGTGGCGTATCTGTTTGGCGAGGTGGCGAAGAACTTCTATCTGATCCACAATCCAGAGACGTGGATCGAGTCGGTGACGTGGTCGCAGCGGGGCGATTGCTGTTTCGCGATCGATCCGGGACGGCTGCCGCCGCGGGAGGAGATGGAGGGAACGCTTGAGTGGGAGCGGCCTTTTGTGGGTCCGGCGCGGTTGGACGCTTGGCTGACGCGTGTGGGCGCGGAGCGGTTCGATTTCAACCGAGGGCTGGATGATGCGTCGCTACAGGCGGATGAGCCGCCGGAGTTTCACCGGCTGGCCGGGTCGAATTTTTTCCGTGGGCTGGCGTTGATCGACCTGGCGGAGGCGATGGTGAAGCGGGCGTTCGGGGCGGACGCGGTAGCGGTGCGGGTGAATGCGGCGGGACAGGGGGATTATTTCCAGGTCCACGTGGATCAGCAGCGGGTGGATGTGGAGGATGTGAAGCAGTTCCTGCGGGTTGCATTGTACCGGAGGTTTGGATTGAATCCGTCACCGGATTTTGTGGAGGTGCATCCGGGTGGAGGAGCGGCGGGGGTGCGATTGAGCAGCTATGAGGAGTTGGGGGAGGTAGTGAGGCTGCTCGGGGAGGTTGGGGCGAGGGCTCCGGAGTCGAGGCTGTGATTCCCAGCGGGGGAAGGCTCAATTCCAATTCAATCGGGAAGCGGGCGCCCTCGCGCGAGGACTATGAACCTAGATCAGGCAGTTGAAACGAGCGCGGGTGGCGGAAGATGGCCGACACTGGCGGAATGAGCGAAGTTTTGGATCCGCGAGGGGTTCACCCGCT
>VFZX01000203.1 GCA_016871015.1 Acidobacteriota bacterium
GATACCTATCAGCCCGACCCCAAGGTGCTGTGGCCCTACGTCACGATGCCCACGCATGGGCGCTGGGAGGTGCTTTTTGTCGATACCAAAAGGCCCTACCGGGTCTCGTTGTTCGAGGACGAGCTTGAGGCCAATACGGAGGCTATTCGGCTCAATCATCTGTGGTGGTCATCTCTCAGGGAGTCTCGCGAGCTACTGGCACGGGTTCGGGAAAGAGCCTTCCCTCGGCCCTCATCAGTCGCCCGCGCATCGCTATGGGCTCGGCTGAAGGCACTGTGGCCCCCTCTATGACATAGTCGGCAGCAGCGGCTTATGTGTGGCGAGGACCCTTTAGCTTCCTGCTGGTTTGCCTCTATGCGTCTAGCATGCGGTCTCAGGCAAGGATTCCCCGCACGCAATGACGATGCTCCCCCTGAATCGACCCGGAACACGATGCCGATGCGCTCCTGCGACGCGGCCGGGACGCAACAGGCGATCGCCGCAAGGATGAGGAGCGCAAGACGCGCGAGCGAGTCGAACATGGAGGAGCACATGCACCTCGCAGGGATCAAACTCATGCCAGACCAGTATGGAGATACATTGCGGCAGCTCTTCCGCGAGCATTTCTAACCTTGTTGAGCCCGTGAATTTAAAGCGGTGTATCCCTGTGGGCGAGCCAAGCAAGGATACCGGATGCGGATGATTCCGCCGCGGCCGTGTGATGCGGCGACCGCGACGGAGCGGCAGGTATTTGAATTGCTCCACAGGATAGCTTCGGGGCCCGAGGATATCGCCCTTTCGTCGCTGAACCTTGCGGAGCACGAGTACAAGCGGTGGGGCGAAGTAGACTTCGTACTGGTGATGTCGACTGGACTTCTGGTGGTGGAGGTGAAAGGCGGGACGGTGACGGCGAGCGACGGAATATGGAAGTATGAGGGCCGCTGGGGCCCGCCCATCGAGCGCAGCGAGTCCCCAATCGCGCAAGTGCAGTCGGCGTACTCCTCCTTGATGAAGAACTACCTCGAGCCGGTGTTGGGCAAGAAGGTGCTTGCCAACGTACCTACTGGATTCTGCGTATTGATGCCGCGCACCGGTCTTGGCGGCGCGCGCCGCTTCATGGGCGGGCCTGAGATGCCGGCTGAGCTCGTTGCAACCAAGGAGGACTGCACTGGCGCTACGTCACTACGCGCTTTTCTCGAGCGGGTGTCTGGATATTGGCGCAAACAAATGCGCGCAGCACCGATAGGCTGGTCGCCCGCTGAGATGAGGAAGGTCGTGGCAACGCTGAGGCCTTCGTTCGACCGCGTGCCGCCGCTGTCGATCTTCCTCGCGAGGGTGCGCGACGAACAACTTGAGCTGACAACCGAGCAGTACCGGTTCCTCGACTACCTCGAGGGCGCGCCGCGGGTACTCGCGATAGGGGGTGCGGGCTGTGGCAAGACGTTCCTCGCGGCGGAATGCTTGCGCAGGGAAATGCCCGGCAACCCGGTTCTCATTACAGGAACGAAGACACTGGCCGCGCACCTAAGGGCATCGAACATCGCGGATTCAGGCCGCGTGTTTTCGTTTGACGAGGTTGCCTCAAGCCCAAGCCCGACACGAGGCAAATACTCCACTCTGATCGTCGATGAAGGCCAGCAGATCACAAGCGAGGCTGCGTTCAAGGTGCTCGGGAGGCTACTCGACCATGAACTAGCGGACGCACGTTGGCGATGGTTCAGCGATCCTAACCACCAAGTCGGTATTACCAGTAGCTACAATGCCGGCGCACAGGCTAAGCTCGAGAGCTGGGCAACGGTCGCGCCTTCGCTTCGGGAAAACTGCAGGAACACGGCGCAAATCATACGGGCGGTTGAGTTTGCGACCGGAGCCATGGTTGGAACTGCGAAGGTGAAGGGGTCGGGTCCCGAGGTTAGGTATGCACAGGCGGAAACCGTGTCTGGCATGGTGGAAGAGGCGGCGGTTCAAATCCGAGAGTGGATCGCTGATGGCGAGGTGAGGCCAGGCCACATGGTCTTGCTTACGCCGCTCCCACTAAATGATCCTGATTCTCAGGTTCCCGCAATTTCCGCGGCCGCTGGAATTGGATATCGCGCGTGGGAGGCGGGCTGGGACCAGCGCTCGCCTTATCCCAACGTACTAGGCGTGTCGACCATCGAGGACTTCCGGGGGTTGGAGGCACCGTTTATTATCCTGTGTGACCTGGGCGGAGCCATTGACCAGCTTGCGCGCGATCTTTATCTTGGAATGACGCGGGCTAACTTCTGCGTGTTCGTCTTGTGTGACCAAGCGGCACGCGCAAGGCTCATAATGGCACGGACCGGGGTAGACGTGCGCTAAGGAGTTCGGGGCGAACTGGCTGCAGAACTTAGGGGATTTGCAGCGGCTTGCTAGCGCAATTGGGGGGGCATTGATCGACTATCCACCGAGGACCCAGATTGTCAATTACCTGCGGTCCGCGCTCTATGGCCCGCTCATGGGCGAGGACGAGGCCATCGAGGGAACGCCATTCCTTCGGTACATGACGGGGATGCTCTTCCCTGTGGGCGAGGAAGTTACCCAAGGGGCGAGCGAAGTGACCGCCACTGCGGAGGAAGCGCCCCCCGTTGCCGCTAGCGCGACGGAGGTTGAGCCGTCGCGCATCGACGAGATGGAACTCGCGTTCGAGGCCCTCCCGTCGGCCGTGGGCTTGAGCTTCAAGGTTCCAGACTCCGCTTCGCTCAAGTGCAGCGTGTGGGCGGCCAAGTATGTTCCGCAAGCTGGTGAGGGCGGTGCCACGCGGGCTGCGCGTACGTGGGAAAGGCGTCCACTCGCGACCGAGGCAAGCCCCGACTCGGTCACCGTGAAGAAGGACGCGCGGGAACAGGACGTACTCGGTGGCGTTGCGAGGATCGTGCCGCGCTGGCGGACGCGTGGCGATGGCACAGCCATCGTGACAATAACGGTTGTTAACAACCAAGCCGCAGCCAAACGCGGTGGACTCGACGCGGCGCAGACGCTCTTCCAGGTCGGCTTGAAGTGCGAAGCAAGCGCGCCGGGAATCATGCCATACCCCGAGATCGTAGACACCCATGGGCCGAAGTCGGAGGACTCGGAAGTCGTGTTCCTGTACCGGGAGGCCGTCCCATACGCAAGGGGCCATGGCGCAGCGGCAACGTGGGACCAGCCGAAGTCGAGCATGTGTCGCTGGGTCGCAATTGACTACCTGCCAGCGGTGGACGTTCCCTACCCAACGTTCAAGCTCGAGGAGAGGTTTGCCAAGACGGTGGATGCTCGCTGCCTAGACTTGCAATTCCTCGACGAGGCGAGCAGAGCGGACGTCTTGCGTGCGCTGGGTACCCTGGTCGGTGCGTACGGTGCGTGGGTGGCGAACCAGAGCGGTGTCTCGCTGCTTCCTGGATTCGCGGAGATCTCCAAGCGCCTGGTCGATCGAGCGCAGGCAACCTTGGCGAGATTGAAGTCGGGCGTACGGCGCCTTCGGGAGGACGACGTCGCGTGGAAGGCATTCCGTCTCGCAAACAGGGCAATGGGATTCCAGATGGTCCTAATGCGAAATCTCAAGCACGGCCCGTACCCGCTCGCAAGCCGCCCCCGCGCGCCGAAGCTTGAGCTCACGGGCTTGTCGTGGCGTCCATTCCAGATTGCCTTTGTCCTCGTGTTGCTGGACTCGTTGCTAAACGAAGATTCGGCTGATCGCGACATCATCGACGTGATCTGGTTCCCGACGGGCGGTGGCAAGACCGAGGCGTACCTCTTCGTCACCGCGCTTGAGCTGGTGAGAAGGCGGCTAGTGCACGGGGCGAGTGATGGCGCGACGGCCGTCCTGAGCCGATACACGATGCGCTTGCTGACAGCACAGCAATTCCAGCGCACAAGTGCGCTCATGGTCTCCCTCGAGCTTCTTCGGAAATCGGACCGCGACCTTGGGGAGCGGCGATTCACGCTTGGCCTTTGGGTGGGCCTGGGGCTCACTGAAAACAGCTTCCGGGAGGCACACAAGGTTTACTTGGAGCAACTGGAAAGCGCCACGCCAGAGAACAAGTTTGTCCTCCTTGCCTGTCCCTACTGCGGGACAGAGATCTTCCCCAGCAAGCCGACGCGCGTCCGCGGCAAGGTGCAGCCCGCAGAAGTCGGGATCATTTCCACGCAGTCCAAGTTCGCCTTCCGCTGTCCCAATATCGATTGCGAGTTTAATGGCGAGCTGCCACTAATCGTCATCGACGAGGCGCTCTACAAGTCACCACCATCGATGCTCCTTGGTACGATCGACAAGTTCGCCATGCTCGCTTGGGATGACCGCGCCCGCGTCTTTTTCGGGGGTCTCGACGATAGGTCCGTTCCGCCCTCGCTGGTAATCCAAGACGAGCTGCATCTCATATCCGGCCCGCTAGGTTCGCTTGCCGCTCCCTATGAGGCTGCGGTCGACATGATCATCCGTACGCGTGGCGCGGCGCCCAAGCGCATCGGCTCGACCGCGACCATCCGCAACGCGGCAGGGCAGGTGAAGGGCCTCTATGGACGGGACGTCGCCGTCTTTCCCTCGCCCTGCGGCCGATGGGACAACGCGTTCTTCTTCAGCACGAACCGTGCCGCCCCGGGCAGGAAGTACATGGGTGTTATGGGGCAGGGCTACATCAAGCCGGTCGTTGCGATGGTGTGGACGGCAGCCGGGCTCCTACAGTCCGTGAAGGAAACGGGGATCACGGGCGACGCGCTCGATTCCTACTGGACCTTGCTCGCCTACCACAACAGTCGGCGGGAACTTGGGAGGACCCTGACGGCAGCGCGCGACGAGGTTCCCGCGCGGATGGAGGCTATTTCCTCGTCGCCCACCCGGTTGCGGAAGCTAGGCGAGCCTCTCGAGCTAAGTGCGCAGATGGTCAAGAGCATGTCCGAGGCGCTCGTCGCGCTTGAGCGGAAGCACTTGCCCAGCAAGCCAGCGGAAGACCTTGTTCCGTGCACAAGCATCATCTCCGTCGGCGTTGACGTCGACCGGCTTGGGCTAATGCTCGTGAATGGCCAACCAAAGCTCACATCAGAGTACATCCAGGCGACGAGCCGCGTGGGGCGAGGCGACGTACCCGGCCTCGTGGTTACGCTGTTCTCGCCAAGCAAGCCGCGCGACCGCTCGCACTACGAGGACTTTCGCGCCTACCACGGGGCCATCTACAGGCACATTGAGCCAACAAGCGTGACACCCTACGCGCTACCCGCAAGGGAGAGGACATTGCACGCGGCGCTGGTGGTGCTCGTCCGCCACGCACTGAAGTGGCACAAGCATGACGCCGCGGGCCAGATTGATTCCGATGCGCCGGAATTGAAGGCTGCAGTCGAGGGGTTGCTAACGCTCATGGGCGACTGCGACCAAGCCGAGGACGCGGCCATCCGGGCTTTCGCGGCGCAGCGGATCAAGGAGTGGGTGGACTTTGCCGAGGCGAACAATGGCCTCCTCTATGAGAATGTGCAGGCAGGCGCGCAGTTCCCCGCGCTGCTCTATCCGTTTGGAAAGCCAGGCGGGCTTGCACTGTGGCCGACGATGATGTCGGTGCGCAACGTCGACGAGGAAATTCTGGTCTCGGTGAGGTAGGAAGAAAGCATGGCGACCAAGAAGAAGAAATCCATCCGGGCCGCCCAGTTGGTCTCGCCTTTCGGCGTTGGGGCCGTAGTCGAAATTGGAGGCGAGTCGTTTGCGTGCATGGACCTCAATTGCTGGCCCGCAGGCGCCTGCATGAGGCTCCCGGATAGCAGCCTCGAGCGGATGCTCGGGAAGGAGATCCGGCGGCCTCCATCTGAGAGCTCGAAGTCGGCGGTTCCATTCAGCCGATTCCCTCGCTGGCTCTTTTGCCCTACTTGCCGGCGCCTATATAGGTACAACTGGACTAAGGACTCGACCAACAAGTTCAAGCAACCGACTTGCGACGAGCCGGGCTGCAAGGGAGTGGCGCTTGCCCCGATGAGATTCGTGGGTGTCTGCGAGCAGGGCCACCTCCGGGACGTTGACTGGTACTGGTGGGCGCATCGAAATGCGCAGGTTTCCAATACGGGCCAGTGCTCGCCGACGACGTCGCGCCAGTTTTTCCGGACTCGGGGAGCGAGCGGGGGTGACTTTAATGCAATGTCCATATCGTGCACCTGCAAGGCGAGTAGCACCTTTGAGTCGCTGACGGAAAGGCCCTTCCCGCTTGGGTGCCTTGGAAGGCAGCCCTGGCAGAGCAACAATGAGGCGAAAGAATGCAATGCACAAGTGCGTATTCATCCAAGGGCGGCTAGCAACGTCTACTTTCCGCAGTCCCTTTCCGCAATCGACATCGGGTCCGAGGTCGCCTCTGCGTCGCTCGAAGCCGAGGGTGGGCTCAGGCTTTGGCTCGACGTCTACCGGCCTGCCACGTCCGCGCGGGAGGTTGCGCGGATGTGGCCCGCATGGAGGTCAACGCCGACGCTATACAAACACATCGTCGACGAGGGGTGTCGGAAGTTTGCGCTCGCCCACGACGTAGTAGGGCCAATCGTCGTTGAGTTCATTGGTGGCACCGCGACTGCCAGGGCCCCGTCGCCAGCCCCTAACGCAGACAAGAGCCAGCATGGGATCCTGCGCACGGAGTGGCCGCATCTTGCCCGCGGCACTGGGATCCAGACACCAAGCCTGCGGACTCGCCCGATACGGCTTGCGAAGGAGTGGCCGGCTGAGTTTCTTCGCGTCTGGGACCAGATCACGCTGATTGACCGGCTCCGGGAAGTCAGGGCGTTGGTTGGCTTCAGGCGACTCAGGCCAGACACAACCTCACGGTTAGTGGAGGTTGACCTTGGCGCCGGGGTCAATTGGATTGCGGGTGTTGAGCAATTCGGAGAAGGCGTATTCCTCAAGTTCAACGAGTCCTTCATATCGCAGTGGGAACTCAGGGCCTTTGTAAGCCTTGCGAGCCGCATGGCGACGCTCAAGGAAAAGTGCGAACGGTGGGGCCGTGAACCGGCTTCGGTCTATGCCAGCCCACGGTTCATAGCGTTGCACACGTTTGCCCACGGCCTCATCCGCCGGCTCGCATTTGACGCAGGCTACTCGTCTTCATCCCTCCGGGAACGCATCTATTGCGACGCAGGGCAGCATGCGATGGCGGGCATCCTGGTCTATACGTCCGATGGCGACTCGGAAGGCTCCCTTGGAGGACTGGTAAGGCAGGGAAGCCCGGGCAGGCTATTGATGACGATTCGGCGGGCGCTTGCAGACTTGTCTTGGTGCTCCAGCGATCCCGTTTGCTCCGAGCAGGAAAAGCAGGGGATCGACGCGCTCAATGCCGCGGCGTGCCATGCATGTTGCCTTCTTTCCGAGACAAGCTGCATGTTCAACAACAGCCTTCTGGATCGTCGTCTGCTGGTCGGGAGGGACCAAGTTGGGATCCCCGGCCTTTTAGCCGATACCATCGGAATTGGCTAGCAGATGAGGTTCCCCAAGATAACCGAGCTGGACGAAGACCAACGCAAGGTCTATGACGGCGCGCCCCCGGGCGGGACAATTCTTGTCATCGGCCCGCCAGGCACGGGGAAGACGGTGATCGCATTCCATCGTGCGCGAGTCCTCAAGGGCATGGGACAGGTACCGAAGGTCCTGATGTTCAACAAGGTGCTTAAGCGCTTCGCGGGCGACGGGGGCGGCCTGGCGGAAGGAGTTGTAGTGAAGACGCTTCACCAATGGGTCTGGGCATGGTGGCGCGGAGTGACGGGATTGAGGTCAGTCCCTAACCTAGAAGATCCCTACCAGCACGACTGGGAAAAGATCCAGGAGCGAGTGGTCAGGAAGATCCTCGAGCCCGGTGGCGCAGCGAGGGCATCCTGGGGCCACCTCGTAATTGACGAAGGGCAGGACTTCCAGGAGGCCATGTATTCCGCGCTGCGCAACATAATGACCGTCGCGAACGCGCGTGGGGCGACCCCCCAACTCGCGATCACAGTGATGGCGGACGAGAACCAGCGCCTCAACGAGGTGCGAAACGCAACGCTCGACCAGATACGCCGAGGGCTCGGGCTGCATGCCTCGCAGAAGAACGTCTTCCTCTTGCGCAAGAACTACCGAAACACGCTCGAGGTTGCAAAGTTCGCGTCGCACTTCTACGTCGGGCTCCAGTCAGGGAAGCCAAGCCTTCCCAGCAGCAGGCATGGGGTGGAACCAATGGTTTCCATCAGTGGTAGGGAAACCGAGGGGAAGAATCTCAATGCGTTCGTCGAGAAGATTTCCAAGTACGCGAAGGCTTACAGGACCATGGAGATCGGCGTGTTGACGTACACGTCAAAGACGCGAGAGAAGCTAGTCAACCGCCTAGAAACGAAACTCGATCCCGAGGGGATCGTGGTCCAGACCTATGCAAGCAAAGATGACGAGGCCCCCGTCGAGAAGCTGGTATTTGACGCGCCGGGGCACGTGACTGTGCTTACCTTTGCGAGTGCAAAGGGCCTCGAGTTCGACGCAGTATTCATCGTCGACCCCGGAAGCCTCATCAAGGGTGCGTCGTCCGAACTGAACATGAAGATGACCCTGTATGTCATGTGCTCCCGGGCGCGCTCATTCCTCAACGTCATGTTGGTGAAGGATGACGCGTGCAGTAGGTTTCGCAAGTGGCTACCAAAGCCTGGCGAGGGCTATCAGGAGGAAGAGCTATGAAGACTATTGCAGCAAGAGACACATGAGACCCGCAAAGCAACGGCCGCCTAAGAAAGCTGCGTCCTTGGGTTATGTGGCATTGCATAGCTCAGACCTGATGATCTGCATTGCGGGGGGGTTCCTGCGCGGGCGCAATCTCCCAGATGGGTCTAGCAACCTGCAGTCGAAGGGGGCTGGTCTTGCGATGGCAACGCATCTGCCCGTGCCTGCGAGCCACGTGGCGGCGGCGCGTGGTGCGATCGAATACGGCAGCGTTACAGTCCTCGAGGTCGAGCTTGGATTGGCGTCGCCAAATGGATTGGTTCCTGACAAGGAGGCTCGCCTAGAGCTGCCGATACCCCTCGCATGGGTACGGCGCGCACTATTTCGGACGGAGGCGGAGAGAAAGGAGTTCGTCGCCCGGGCCACTGCCTATGCGGACATTCCGCCGGACATCCTCATACTGAAGGTCAAGCCGGGCGCATTTTCGCCTGAAACCCAGGCTGATCTGGTGCTTTCAGCGCAACCGATCGGCACAGCGGAGAGCTTGAGTAACGCAGTTCCCGACGCACTTGACAAGGTCGCTGGTGCGCTTGCAGCCGTTCTCGCCGCGATGAGGTTGCAACCCGGTCCGGCCGCAACGAGGGTCCTTGACCACCTCGTAGCGAATGCGCCGCGAATGACATCTCCGGGCGACATTGCTGCAGGCGTCGCGAACCTGCTCGACCCCGTGTATGGTTCTGGACAACATGACAACGCTGCCCTCGTGAGGGCCGCTGCAGGTGTCCTCGGGTCCATGCACACAACGGGTGGATTTGATGCCACGGTCTTCCTGAATGCAATCGCCGGGGGCATCGACGGAGCAACCGATGCGCAGCGTGCAACCATTGAGACCTTCGCTCGATATGCCAAGGAAATCGTGAACGCGCGTCGCGAAATCTCGCAAGATCAGTTCTTGGATGTTGCGGGAAAGGTCGCAACGCGCGCCCTGTTGCTTTTTGTACTACATCATGAACCAGATCGCTTGCTGGCGATTCCCAAGCGAGTACCTAACCTTGGCCAGTCGGTCTTCCTCGTGACATCGATCCTCGCTGGCTCCTTTGCTGGCCTTGCCAACCTGCCAGCTGAACTCAAGGCGGCTAGCAAGAGCGCCTTCTTGGGCGTCGGGTTGTTAGCGTTCCAAGCCCTTCGGGGCCAAGCCTTGGCAATCGAGGTCAAGAAGAAATGGGACACGCGGGGAAACGGTCATGCCGAGTTTGTGTTCATGGGGCACACGCTTCTAATGCAAGAGAGTCAGGCGCCGGCTGCACTTGTCAAGGCATTTGAGATCCTCGACCGACTGGCACTGAGGCCAAAGTTCGCCACCGAAACGGGCACGTTGACGGCATCGCTGGACAGGGACACGATCGCCCGAAGCATCGTTGCTAACCTCTCGCAATCGCCAACGTTTCCCCGCGATGAAGCTGTTCGATTCTCGATCGCAATTGAGGTTTCTGGCACAAAGAAGGAACTTGGGGCAACGCTGGACAAGATCTCCGGCAGCTCAGCGGGCACCGGTGTATTCGCAAGGCCAATTCAAGGCAAGTTGAGGCAAGTAGAGCTCTCTGTATACTGCTTGGCGAATTTGCTTGGAGACGCTGTGGTCAGGGATGCTCTTGACGCGCTGGCGCACCACCCGGTGGTTCAAGGACGTACCTCGTTGGCTGACGGGCCCCCTTTAGCGACAACAGCCGGTTGTTCGTAGAGTCTAGGTGCGCAATTCCGTCTAGGGCGCTTTCCCTGGTTCAGTGCTCATCACCGGACCGGCGCAACGCCGTTTTGTTCGAGCAACATCTGCGCCGCGCGCTCTAGGCATTTCTCCTTGAATTCCCAATGTGCAGCAAATGCCCCGTCGACTTCGACTCCTTTCATCCAACCAACACGCTGCGCCCGCGGCGCGCGTGGATCACCCAATAAGGTAGGTGCAGGGCGGCAGAGCGTTGAACAGTCGCCACATGGTTGACATCCGGACTTTGATGAAACGACATGCTTGTCGCGCGCGCCCGCGCGCCAGGGCGCTTCTCACCCTCGAACCTCACCGCGAGGCCCTCCGCGAACTGCTCCGAAGACCCCAGATACCCTGAGCCCGACACCAGAAATGCCCGCTAAATTCCAACCCGAGGTGTCTCATTCTCATTGACATGTTCCGTAGCGAGCCTTCCGGCAAGCCTCGCGGCCGAGCGCTTAGCGGGCAACACTGAGGACGCCTCGCATTCCCAGACGGTGACTACCCTCCAAGTCATCCTCCAGAGCTTAGAACGTACGGCACGGTCCCGCCTCAAGTTGCGCTCGAACTTATCGGCCCAGAACTTAGTATTTGATTTCGGCATAGTCGCGATGGGACATCCAACGTGCCGATGCCAGAAGCAGCCATTCACGAATACCACCGCGTTGTACCGTCGGAACGCAAGGCTTGGTCTTCCAAGTAGTTCCTTGCTATGAAGCCGGTATCGGAGTCCCAACGCATGCAAAGCCGTCCGTAGTAATTTCTCTGGCCTCGTATCCCGCCCGCGGATCCGGGACATCCGCTCGGACAGTTGCTTCGGTGAAAGGAAGTCCACCATTCTCTATTTGCTCAGATCGTGCTCCATGGGTGGAGGGAAGAGGGCCGTGATCATGTTAGGGTGGATCTTGAAGAGATACCCATGGTCACGCGTTGTACCGTGCGCCCTCATGCTTAGCGTGTAGTCCATCGTGATTGTGCTATCGGAGACAAGCGATTCCCAGTTCTCGACGAAGGGATTCCGAGTGTGGACCACGGCTTTGTAGTGGAACCACTCCCTGCCGCGCTCGTCGAGCTGGTGTGCCGCCTTCACCCACATCGTCTCGGGATGCTTCTCCTTCAATCGGCCCTTTAATGTCTCCAGAGCCCAGCACACCACATCGCGCGAAACCTGCCCGTCGGTCCACTTGTTGCGCAGCAACCCCTCGTCCTCCCTCACACGGAAGAAGAGCCCCTGCGCGTTTGGTTTGGCGCTTACCGTGCAATACAGCTGCCGACGGGCCTCCCGCTGGTAGCCATATGCTTCTAAGATCTTTCCAGCCGTGTCGAGCGCGCTCCTCTTCCAGTCCGGCACCTGCGAGAAAAGCGTGATCCTGTTTGCGCCCCGAGGGAGTCGCCGGCTAGCCTTCACTTCAATCCCCTCGTAGTCCGGTGTTCGCCGCGTATTCGTCGCGATACCGAGCAGGTCCTCTAGCGTCGCACCTATTCCCGTGTCCCCAACCCTTATGCTTGGCACGAATCCTTGTGCACAGATCTTCTTGAGCTTGCCGAGAAGCTTCGCTGCGGACGGAGACATTCCCTGACTAAAAGCCAGCGCGAGCCGCTGCAATGGCGAGCCATCGACATCGAGCGATTCAATGATCGCCTTGTCGCTGCAATTGATGACGTGGAGCGTGCCCCTTAGCGCAACTATCACAAGGAGGTTGTGCGCGCGTGCATATGAGCCTAGGCCGCGGAACCAGATCCGCGGATCGCCTTGCTTGCTGCGAGGTCTGTAGAGCGACGCTACGGTCTGCCGCTCCCGACCTGCGTACACGTATACTGCCCTCACTAGGCGCTTCGCTTCCACGCCCTGCGCCTGGCCCAGATAGTCGTGGACGCCCGCCTCCCTCAAGTAGTCCCGTAATGGCCCGATCGCATCCAGTATCGATTTCTTGAGCCCAGTCTCCGTCGGCACGAGAACGGCAGCCCTTATCCCGTGGCGCCCAAGCCGCGCCAGCGTCTCCCCGATCGGTGTGTCGCTAGCCGCGAGCACTCGCACCCTTCAGCAAGGACTTGAAATGAACCCCGACAGCCTTCGCGAGGCCTACTGGAACGGCGTTTCCAATCTGTGTGTACTTCGGGACTTCTCGCTCGAACACCCCCTGCTGAGGGTTTCCCGCGCGGCGGACGCCTCCAGTGGTACGTTTCCCCTTGAATTGATACCAGTCTGGGAACAGCTGGAGCCGCGCCCATTCGCGTACCGTCAGCGTGCGTGCCTGGCAGTAGTGCACATAGTCATCTGGCAGCGACGTGGCCGTGATAGTCGGGCCTGTCGCCTCGGGCCATTTTTCCGGTAATACCCTCTGGGCGAACTTCTTGGTCTTGTAGCTCGGGTGAATTCTTCCCCCGTGCGCAAGCATGTACTCGAATTTTTTGATTACCTTGGGTGCATGGTTGCTATATTCATGCTCAGTAACCGTAGCGCCTTTTGGCCTAACCTTCCCCGTCTGCGGATCTCGCCGGAGAACTTCTTGTACTTCGCTGCTCGCCGGCGATGGGTAACGCTTCGTCTCGCCACCATTCCTGTACCCCGGATCGCAAAGGTCCCCAAGGAGTTCGACCGGATGTGGCGGCCGACTCATTTGCGGTTCCGGCAATAGTCCGTCGGCCCGCCGCGACGAATCGGGGACGAATCCCTTCGCTATATCCCTTCTGAGCCCGACCATTAGGACTCGTGGCCTGTTTTGCGGGACGCCATACTCTTTCGCCATCACGAGGTGGTGCCCAATGAAGTACCCGTCACCCAGCTGGGAAACGAACTTCTTGTGGACGTCTTGCCAGATCTCCCCTTTCGCGCCACCTGGAGTCCATCTCGCGGAAAGAAGGCCCTTAACGTTCTCGAAGAGGAACAGCTTAGGCCGAAGCTTGCTGATCACGTACACCATGTCTTCGTACAGGAAGTTCGAAGGCAGCTGTTCCTTCGCGACTGAATAGCTCCGACGATGGCCTATGCCGGAGTAGCCTTGGCAAGGTGGTCCGCCAACCAGCAGGTCCAGTTCACCGCCACCGACATCAATCCGATGTTTCTCCTTCAGCCCCCTCTCCAGAGCAGGCAGGAAATTTTTGTCGACCACCAATTGCTTGACGTCATAGCAATGGAACTGCGGCTCGCCTAGAAGCGGTTCGATCTTCATCCTGTTGGCTAGATATGTCTCCATCGCGTGGCTATTGAGCTCGTTGACGAATACCGGGTGGAATCCAGCCTGTTCCAAGCCAAGCGAGAGCCCCCCGCAGCCGGCGAAAAGATCGACGAAATTGAGCCTCTTTTCCATGTCTTCCTTAGGAATCCCACATTTCACGAACAAACGCGCACCATCGCTCCGCAATCATGGCGGGAAAACTCCTCAAGAGATCGCCCGGATCCCGAATAGGTCCGAATCTTAAGAGAAAACAGCGTGTTCTCTTAAAACGAGAAACGCACCATCGGATTTTGACGCCCGACCGTTCTGAGTTCCTTGAACCTGATAGACAACAAGATCAACCTTCCGAAACGCAATACCCCTACTTCCGGTTCGCCGCCCTCCATTCCCACGGCGGCACTGGGCTGTTTTCTCGCCTCAGTCCGTAGCCGTTGGCCCTCGCACCGGCCTCGGCGCACTCGTAATCGCGCCGTTCTGCCTCAGTCTGCTCACTCTCAAATCTCCTGTACCACCAAGCGCCCCCTAGGCGCACTTGCTCTAGCCTAGCCTACTTGTCGAGCGCGAGCTGGCATCTTGGAGTATCGATTCAATAACATATCATGCGTTGCATCAGGGCCTATTCCCACCCATCCCAACGCCCTAGGAGGTGCGCCAACGATTGAACCTGCACTAGCTCTACGCTAGAGTTAAAACTCTCACTGCAACTGGATCAGGATTCAAGGCAGGTCATCGCGATCTAATCGCGTCATGCCAATCAACTTCAGGCTTTATTGCGTCTTCTCGGCCGCGCTCGGCGTATTCGCAGGCTGTGCAACCTCCGGGATCGATGTCGAGCGATTCCAGCCGCCGATCACGACCCGTGACGCACCCGAGCGTCCCATTACCCAGTTCAGCCTTTACAACAACACAACGCGGGTGGCGTTGGGGGTGATGCGTGCACAGGTTCCAGCCTTCAAAGGCAACGGCGACCTGCTTGCGAGTTGGACTCCGCATCGCGATGGGACCCGCAA
>VFZX01000204.1 GCA_016871015.1 Acidobacteriota bacterium
GGGCTCGGCATCGCCTCAATCTGGCGGCGAACCGCGTCCGCGGTCAGCAACAACCCGATCGCCCTGTTCGTTGGTGCCGGCTGTGATTCCATGCGGGCAACCTACCATGCCGCTCCCGCACACCATGCCAAAACCGGAACTTTCTACTTTGCCAGCATCCGGAACTTTCTATTTTGCGCCGACATATTGCAGCTTCAATTGCAGCTTCAAAGCCTTCTGGGAGAACGTGCTGGCGCGGACAACTCGTCGGAAGCCCGCCGTCGACCGCACGCGGACGAACTGCCGGTCCGTGAATGATCCGTTCGGCCGCATCGGACTGAACCGAGTTTGCGGCAAGGGCGGGTCCCAATCATGCAGCCGGGACTGTCGACCCCGGTTCACCGGCGCCGATCACCAGCCCCTGCACTTTGTCCGCTCCGGGAGGAGGCATCAATAGACTGGCCGCCCATCCGCCGAGAAACGTCACCGCGACGCCGATGGGCCCCTGATAGAAAAAGCTCCACTCCGTCCGGAACAAAACGACCCCCACGGCCGCCGCACCGAGCGCGGCGCCGATCAGCGCGCCGCCGGAGGTCGCGCGCCGGGTCAGTGTGGCCAGGAGGAAGATTCCGAGTAGCGGTCCGGAAATTACGCTACCCACGCGGTTATAGGCGAGCGCCAGGTCGCCCAGCCGGTCGGCGGACAGAGCCATCAGGGTCATCGACAAACCCCAAAGAACCGTTCCGATTCTCCCTGCCGTCCCGTAATGCTCGGACGATTCGTTCGGTCGCAAGACCCGCTGATAGATGTCCACGGTCGTAGCCGTGGTCAGCGAGTTGATGCCGGCCGACATCACCGCCATCGACGCCGCAAACACGCAGGCAATGATCAGTCCCGACACCCCGGCCGGCAGTTCCCGGACCGCAAAGAACGGCATCACTGCGTCCGTGTTCGTCAAACCCGAAAGCCGCTCCGGATGCGCCTGGTAGAACACGAACAACGCCGTGCCGGTGAACGCCAGCAGCAGCGAGATGGGGATCACCAGCACCGATTGCACGATCACCGAGCGCCGGCAGTCGGCACTGGATTTCGTCGTGAACAGCCGCTGCAGAATCGCCTGGTCGGTCGTCAACGGTGCCATGCACAGCACAAAGCCGCCGATGATGCAGGCCCAGAACGAAGTCAGTTCCTTTGGGTCGAGTGAGAAGTTCAACAGCTTCAGCCGCCCCGCGTCCAGTGCTGTATGGTAGGCGGTAGTGATCCCGCCGGGTACTTCCGACAGCGCTGTCCCGAAAATCAGCAGAATGCCCAACGTCACCGTGCAGAATTGGATGACGTCCGTCCAGATCACCGCTTTGATTCCGCCCAGCGTCGTGTAGAGCGTCGTAAACAGGCCCATGAACAGGATCGATTGCCACACCGGCAGTCCCGTCACCAGGTTGATCACCAGCGACGGGGCGTAGATGACGATGGCAACGTGCATCCCGCGGAGAACCTGGAAGAGAATGCTGGTCACCAGACGGACATTCAGGTCGAAGCGCTTTTCCAGATACTCATAGGCGGTGTAGAGGTTCAACTTCGCGTAGAACGGAACAAATACCAGGATCACGATGGGGGCCATCAACGGATAGCCGAGCGACATGATGAGCAACTCCAGGTTGTGGCCATAGTGCCAGGCCGGCGTTCCCATCACCGTGATGGCGCTCAGGTCGGCGGCCAGAATCGAGATTCCCGCCGGGAGCCACCACATCGTGCGCCCCCCCAAGAAATACTCGTGGGCCGTGCTCTTTCTCTTGTAGAACGAACTGCCTACCAGAGCGATGGCGATCAGGTAAACCACCACCACGACATAGTCGAGTGTGCCGAATCCCTTCATCGTGTCTTAGGCGCGGATGCGCAGGCGATGGGTGCGAATGCGGCCTTGGCCTTCTTCGATGGCCCAGTGGGTGGCCAGATATTCGTCGCCCTCCAGATGCGTCAGCGACGGCTGGCCGAAGCGGAGAGAGGCGAACATCTCGGTGATGGGTTGCCCTTCCCGGGCTTGGGCGCGGTTCTTGCCCCAGACGACGGTCTCCTCGATCGGACGCCATTCGTCTCCCGCGAAACCGGTCATCCGGACATAGATGCCGGTGTCGCCGGCGCGGTGCGCATGGATCGTCAGCAACCGGTCCCCACACATCCAGCAGATGCCGGACGCCTGCCCCATGTGCCCCGCATTAATTGGTGCGGACCACGTGTGACCGTCATCGTGCGACACGGCGATGTCGTTGGGATGATGGCGATCGGTCGCATAGTCATAGGCCCAGACGATCACGGCTAGCCGTCCCGGCTGCATTTCGCAAATGCGCGCCTCGAGCGGCGTCATGTCGCTCGCGGGCGTCCGGAAGTAGACCAGGCTGTCGTCCCACGTCCGCCCTTTGTCGACGCTGCGGACCACCATGCCAATCTGTCCCGAGGGATTGGACCCGTCGGCCCTCTTGTAGGCCGGCGCCACGGCCACCAGGTCGCCGGAGGATGTCGCGCGAGAAGGACACCAAGTCCTCACCCGGAAGGGTCCCGCCGGTTTCGGTAATGCTGATCGGCTGCTCCGGGTCCTCCCGTAGGAAGCGATAGCCGACCGCCACCAGGGATCCGTCTCGCAGTTGAGTGGCCTTCAGGCTGTCATTGGTTTCGACGCCGAGCACACCCTTGTCGTAAAGCGGTCCGTGGAGGTCCCAGGTCCTTCCGCCGTCCCGCGAACGGGTGACATAGGTGGTGGAATTGGCGGCTTCAAACGCCTCGCCAAGGACAAACAGGCACAGCAGTTCGCCCGACCTCAGCTTGACCATGCCGGGAAAATATCCGTGCCGGCTGCGGACGTGCGGTTTAGGGTTTTCGTAGACGACGTGGCTTTCGATCAGTTCGATCACTGGGCTCTCCGGAGTTCGTAGACTATCACACCGTCGGGGAGTTCTGTGCGCCCCTACCTTCGTGGATGGCCCAGAGCGAAATCCTTCCACGCCAATCCGGCCCTGATCCGAATTCCACAGTCCCGAAAGTGCACCCGTCGAAACTTGGTTCAGTTTAGCAAGGGCCGGATCTTCGTCACGGGCAAGCTGTGGCCCAAGCTGTTCCACATCCAGGTGGTCCCCGGCCCGAGAAAATAGTTTTCAACGAAACGGCGGACGCCAACGTTCCATCCAGTGGAACATCATGCTGGCGGCGGACTTCCCCCCGACCCTGGACCAGGTGGTCCGCCAACGGGAAAAACAGGTTCTGCGCACCGCCTACCGGATCACCGGCAATTGGGCGGACGCCGAAGACGTCGCACAGGAGGTATTCGTGAGGCTGCACCGGCACGGGCTCGACTTCCCAAATGAGGCCGCGATGGGGAGCTGGATCCTGCGGGTCACCACGAATCTGTGCCTGGACCGGGCGCGCCGGACGCACCCCATCGCCTTGGACCCGGAGATCACGGCGGGCGGCAAGGATGTGCGCGAGGAGGCGATCCTGGAACAGGAAAAGCAGCGCCTCATGGCGGCACTGGCACAGCTTCCCGAGAAGGAGCGGGCCGCGGTGGTGCTGCGGGAAATCGAGGGAGTCGATACGGCCGGGGTGGCGGCGGCGCTGGGATCGAGCGAGTCCACGGTGCGGAGCCAGGTCTCGCGCGCCCTGGGGCGGTTGCGGGAATTGTTGAAGGAGATGCGATGACAGACGAACGGATCCGGGAACTGCTTGCCTCAATGCGCGGCGATCCGGTGCCCCCGGATGTGCTGGCGCGGGTGCGGTCGAGGGTCGAGGAGCGGACCCGTGCGCGCCGTGCGCCATGGTTTTGGCTCGCCGCGGCCACGGCGGCGGTGGTTGCCGCGGTGCTCGTTTGGCCTGAGCCGCGGGTGGTGGATCCGCCGCGGGTCGCGCTCCGCTGGCCCGTGGCGCCGGTGGTTGTCGCAGCCAATCGTCCGGCCCCGCCTCCTGTGGTTGCTCAGCGCCGCGTGGTTCCCGGGCGCGCCCCAGTGAATCTGATTCGAATCGAGACTCCGGATCCTGAAGTTGTGCTGTTCCTGACTGGAGAATAGGAGACATCAATCATGAAGCACTTGAAAACTCTCGCCGCCGCGCTACTTTTGGCGGGCGCTTTGGCGGCTCAAGACAACAAGCCGGAAGCAGCGATCATCCCGGTCAAGACGCTCAGCGGTGACGCGTTCGACCGGCTCGTGAAGATGCTCCAGGTGTTCAATACGCGTTTCACGGCGGACGACAAGCTCCGCACCATTGTCGTGTATGCACCGAAGGACGTGATCGCCGAGGTCCGGCGGGTGGTCGAGGAGTTGGACAAGCCCGGCACCGAAGCCGCGATCGGGCGCAATATCGATCTCTCGGTCACCTATCTGCGGGCATCGCTGAAGCCGTTCGAGAATCAAGCGCCGCTCCCGCCGGACATGGAGGCGGTCGCGAAACAGATCCGCGCGGCGACGGCGTATAAGCACGTCCAGGTTTGGGACTCGACACCGATGCGGCTCCAGGAGGGAAAGAGGACAGAGCATTCGGCACGGCTTCCTGGGCCGCCGGCCCCAGCCATCCCTGTTGTGAAAGTCTCGATCCACCCGGAGTCGATCTGGCGCAAGGCGGCTGGCCGGGCGGTCCGGTTCAGCTTTGTGAGTTTCGATTTCCGGATCCCTTACCTGGTGAGCCACGCTGGACCGGACCCCGCTCCTGGGCAGTATCAGTTCTACAACTCGGGGATCACGACGTCCGGGGACTTCATGGAGGGCCAGAAGTCGGTACTGGGCAAGGTGTCGGCCAGTGAGGACCATACGGCGGTGTTCGTGGTGATCTCACCGAAGATCCTGGATTGAATTACGCCACCATGCGCGGGAACCAAAGGCGGCGCGCCGTCCCGCCAAGGATCGCCTCCCGCTGAGCGTCCTTGAGCGGCAGGTCTTTCTGAAAAATCCGCAGGTGCTCGGTGTAGCTGACCTTCGGGGTCCACAGCTCACAGGGGAAGTCGCTGCCCCAGACGCAGCGCTCGGCCCCAAACGCCTCGATCACCTTGAGACAGGCGCCGTGCATGTCCGCGCACGGATATCCGGTCAGCGAGCCGGTCGGAATAAAAGTGAGCTTGGCGTGCAGATTCCGGCGGGCCGACAGGCGGAGGACGGAATTGAGAACCGGCACTAGATCGGGTCCCGCCTTCGGATTCATGCAGTGATCGAGCACCACGGGGAGGGTGCTGTAATCTTCGAGCAGGCGGTCGAGCTCTTCAGTCTTCTCACGTCCCACCAGAACGTTGATCACCAGTCCGTTGTCGAGCGCCGACCTCCAAAGCGCGCGGACGCCTGGATGGTCGAGGCGTCCGTCCTTTGCTGGAATGCTGCGCATCCCGCGCACGTTGTGGCGCCGGCCGAACTCGGCGAGCATCGCGGGGCTGTCCGGATTGTCGGGATCGAGCGTGCAGACACCGGCCATCCAGTCCCGATTGGCGCCGGCGGAGTCGCAAATGTACCGGTTGTCGAAGCGGTAGAAGGTGGTGGTCTGGATAGCGCACACCGCACGGACGCCGTTCGCCGTTGAATCCTTGCGCAGATCCTCCACCGATCCTTTGCCGCCGGGAGGACGCAGGGGCTTCTCAATCGGCGGGTACTTTTTCTCGTCCCTGGAGTAGAGGTGCGCGTGGGTGTCGATGATGGTCATGAACTGGTCCACCGAATATTATGACGCGGTTCACGGAACCACCCACAGCATGACGTTCCGGCCGCCTTTGGACGCCTTCTTCACCGGCTTCCAGTCCCCCATGCCGAACTGGTGCGAGACAACGCGGGTGCCACGCTTGAGTTCCTTGAGCAGCTTCGGTTTGAGCCGCTCGTTGACGCTAGTGAGCAGGTAGAGCGTGACCACGCTGGCAGGCCGGATGTCGGCCTGGAACAGGTCCTGCTCGAGGAACGTGACGCGGTTGGACACGCCCGCCGCGCGCGCGTTCTCCGTCGCCTCACGGATCCGTTCAGGGTCGATATCGATGCCGACGCATCGCGCGCTGTACCGCTTTGCGGCCGAAATGACGATGGCTCCGTCACCGCAGCCGAGGTCGTACAGCGTGTCGCCTTGGTTGACCTTCGCCAGCCGCAACATGGAATCGATCACCGCGGTGGGAGTGGCGACGAATGGTACGTCCCACTTCCAGTCGTCCTGCGCCTGCAACAGGGCGGCGGGCGCGAGTCCGATGAAGCCGCGCCGGAGCATGGCTAGCGCATCATTTCGTCGAGCACGCGCCCAACGGAGCCGGATGGGGTCTCCACTTCAAGCATCGTGGCCAGCGTCGGCGCAATGTCGTTTGGCGCGGCGCGGCGGTGGTACCTGCCCGGCTTCACTCCGGGTCCCATGAAGATCACCGGCACGTGCGCATCGTAGTTGTAGGGTGCGCCATGCGTGGTGCCCTTTCCAGGACCACGTGTCGGCAGCCAGTACGGATCGATGACCACGTATAGGTCCGACGCGCGCTGGGCGTGGAACCCGTTGCGGACGCGCTGATCCACCAGGTCGCCCGGAGAACCGGCGGCGAGTTGCTCCCACGTGTAGACGCGCTGGACGTGCTTCTCATTCGCCCGGATCCAGGCCGCGGCCTCGGCGCGAACCCTGGCGAGAGGCAGCCGGTTGTTCGTGATCAGCTTGTGATTCAGGAACACGCTCGGCAGCTCGCCACCCTTGGGAATCCATTCGCCCTTGGCAAACCGGTCATCGAGATAGGCATCCAGCCGGACGAGCATCTTGTCGCCCTCACCGCGCCCGCCCGGCATCTTGCGCGCGGCGTTCACTTCGGGAACAGGCGCGACGCCGTGGTCGGCGGTGAGCACCACGAGGATGTTGGCCATGCCGACTTTGGCGTCCAGGAATTGGAACAGCTTTGCCAGCACGCGATCCGTCCGGACGGTGACGTCGTGGACTTGCGGCGAGTCAGGTCCGTTGTCGTGGCCGACGTAGTCATTGGAAGAGAAGCTGACGGCCAGCACGTCGGGCAGTGGACCATTGCCCTGTCCCAGACGCTCGCCGGTGACCGCTGCTTCGGCGAAGGCCTCGACGATGTCGTTGCCGTAGGGAGTCCGCTGCATGTTGCGCCAATACTTTTCTGTCGCCTCGGAGGGCATGGTCTCGAAGGGCGCGGCCTTGGCGTTGAAGATGGGAGTCCACTTGGCTCCCATGAATTTGTCGACCGAGCGCGACCGGTTGAAGTCCTTCGCCCAGCCCGGCATGTCGGAGAAGTAGTAGTCGCTCGAAACGAAGTTGCCGCTGGCGTTGTCGAACCAGTAGGCGCCGTCGGCCATGTGGCCGGAGGGCAGAATCGCGCTGCGGTCCTTGATCGACACGCCGACAACCTTGGGTTTTCCGCGCGAGGACATTTTGAGCTCGTCACCGAGGGTGCTCACGAGCAGCCGCCGGGGCGAGGATCCCTTGCCTGCTCCGTCACCCTTGCCACCCAGCAGCCTGGTCTTCTTATCAGAGACGCTGGTGACCTCCTCGCCTTCGTCACGGTCGTACCACTCGTTGCCGATGACGCCACTCATCGCGGGAGTCGCGCCGGAAAGGAACGTCGAGTGTCCGATCGCGGTGACCGTCGGCGCGTGTTCGTAGAAGGCGTTGGTGAACACGGCGCCTTGTTGCCAGAGCCGGAGCAGTCCGCCGGTGAATTCGCTTCGGAACCGGTAGAGATAGTCAAAACGGAACTGGTCGATCACCAGTGCCAGGACCAGCTTGGGCCGCCTTGGGGCGGGGGCGGGGGCTTGGGCAGGAGCGCGAGACGCCGCGCCGCAGGCAAGGAAGAAGGACCTCCGGTTCATCCCCGTCAGGTTACCAGAACCAAACTGCGAGTGGCGTCTGGGGCTCGTGGCCACGGCATTGACATCCGCCAGGCAGGTATGGAAGAATCGCGTCCGAAAGGGGTCCGGACTTGTCACGCTCACTGTGTGTTTACACTGCCGCACTGTTCATCACGGCTCCGGTTGCCGCGCAAACTACCTTCGCCACGCTCACTGGAACCGTCACTGATCCGAACGGGGCCGTGATTCCCGGTGCCACTGTCGAGGTGACGCACCAGGGGAGCAACTACCGGTATTCCGCTGCCGCCAGTGGCACCGGGATCTTCACGCTCGGCCAGCTCCGGGAAGGCGTCTACTCGCTTCGCGCCAAGAATCCCGGGTTCAAGGAGACCGTGGTCCCCGACATCCGCCTGGCTGCACTCGAGATCCGCCGCCTGGATCTGCGGCTGGAGATCGGCACGGTGGAAACGCGCGTCGAAGTGACGGCCGAGGGTGGGGCGATCGAGACGGAGACGGCGCGCATCAGCGACAGTAAAGGCGCGGACCTCCTCAAGTCGCTCCCGCTCAACACGCGGTCGCTGAGCGGATTCCTCGCGCTGACGCCGGGCGTCGTGCAGGCGGGCGCGGGGTCCTCGACGCGCCGCTTCGCGGGCAGCCGCGCCAACCAGGAAGACACCACGATCGACGGGATCACGGTCGCCAACGGATTCGACGGCACCCAGATCGGACCGCTCTACAGCTTCATCGAAAGCTATGAGGAGATCCGCATCGACATGGCGAACAATACCGCCGAGTTCAGCGCGATCGGACAAGTGACGGTGGTGTCGAAGTCCGGCTCGAACGACCTGCATGGAGTCGGGCTCGATTACTACACAACGCCCTGGTTCCGGGCGCGGGATCCGTTCGCCCTCCAGCGCGGCGGCAACGTGAGCCACAGCTTGGGAGGGCTGGTGAGCGGACCGGTGGTGATCCCGAAACTCTACAACGGACACAACAAGACGTTCTTCACGTTCTCGCTCGAGACCTCGCGCGGAAGCCAGATCCGGCAGAACCTGAATCCCACGGTGCCGCTCGCCGCCTGGCGCCAGGGCGACTTTTCCGCGTTGACCGCGCCGGTGCGCGATCCGTTCGCTGGCAACACGCCGTTTCCCGGCAACCGGATTCCCGCGTCGCGCATCAGTCCCGTGTCGCAACGGATCCAGGAGCGGTTTTGGCCCCTGCCGAATTTCGGGGATCCGAACGTGTTCGCCAGCCAGAACCATCGTGTGCAGCTTCCGCGCGCGTTTGACCCGAACACTTATATCACCAGCCGCCAGGATCACCGGTTTTCTGACAAGACCGCAGTGTTCGCCCGCTTCACGTGGGACCGCCAATATAGCCGCCAGTTCTCCGGAGGCCTGCCTACCATCGGCCAGAACTGGCAGACCCGCTCGACGCGCGGATTTATGATCTCCTCGAGCCACGCGTTCCGCCGGAACCTTCTAAACGAATTCCGCTACGGGTTCGCCTATAACAACAACCCGCGTAATCCTCCTACGCTTGGGAAGGAAGTGGCCCAGCAATTGGGGATCGTGGGCCTGGTCGACAACCTGCCGGACATCAACGGGCTCTTCAAGGTGAATTTCACCGGCCTCGGAATCTCGCCGATCACGGTCGATCAGGATTGGCGCCATCCGGGTTTCGAGAACGACGTCAACCAATTCCAAGAGCAGTTGAGCTGGTATCGCGGCAAGCACAACATCAAAGCCGGAATGCAGTTGATCCGCGTCGTGTTCAACGACCGGCAGGCCAACACGGCGCTCTTCGGCAGCGTCAATTTTTCGAACCGGTACACGAACCATCCCTACGGCGACTTCCTGCTCGGCGCGCCCAACACGGCGGCCCGCGCTTTTCCACCGGATTTGATTCAACGGTTACGATGGGGCACGGATTTCTTCATCGCCGATGATTACAAGGTGTCATCCAGGCTGTCGCTGAACCTGGGAACACGCTACGAGCATCACCCCGGCTGGAGCGAGCGGACGGGCAGGCAGGCGGTGTTCGATATCGGCTCTGGCAAGATCGTGGTTCCGGACGGGTCGCTGAATTTGGTGAGTCCGCTGATGCCGCGCGGGTACGTGGATGTGGTGGAGGCGGGCAGCGCGGGCTACAATTCGGAGTCCCTGCTGGTGACCGACCGCTTCAACATCGCGCCCCGCATCGGACTCGCGTGGCGTCCGTTCGGACCCAACAGCGTGGTCCGCGGCGGATATGGAATCTTCTACGACGTGGTCGCGCGGTCAGTCACGGCGGGAGGCGCGCCGTTCGTGCTCAACGAGCCCACGTTCAATAATTCCGCTGGGACGCCGTCGCTGGTGTTCCCGCGCGTGTTTCCGCAGACGGCCGGCGGGCTCACCACCGTTGGATTGCCGGGCGCCTTCCGCAAGGACCTCCGGACTCCGTTTAGCATGCAGTACAACTTCACCGTTGAGCATCAACGCTGGGCCACGGGCTTCCGGCTGTCCTACATCGGAACCAACACGCGGCAGGGCGAATGGGGCTACAACGTCAATCAGCCGCTGCCCGACGCGCGGCCGTTCGTCGACAAACCGCGCCAGTTCCCGAACTACCCGGCGATCACCTACATCTCCAATGGCGCCGGCCATCAATATCATTCGCTGACGGTTGAAGTGGAGCGCCGCTTCTCGAAGGGGCTGTCCTACCAGTTCTCCTACGTGTGGGCCCGCGACATCGGCGATTTGGAGCGCGGCCAGGCACCGGAGAACGCCTACGACCGCAAGCGTGAGCGCTCCGTCTGGCTCGACATTCCGAAGCACCGCGTGACCAGCAATTTCTTCTGGCAGCTCCCGTTCGGCAAGGGGCAGAAGTTCCTCAACCAGGGGAAACTCCTGCACTACCTCGTGGGTGGCTGGGAATTGAGCGGCGTCTACAGCATCTACTCGGGGCAGTTCCTCACCCCACAGTGGACGGGCCCGGATCCGGTGGGCGCGGCGTTCTCGAATAGCCGCACTCCGATCCAGGTCACCATCCGCCCGGACCACCTGCGCAATGCCAACTTCCCGGCCGGCCAGCGCACCGTCAACCGCTGGTTCGATGGAACGGCGTTTGCCGCGCCGCAGCCCGGCAATTTCGGGACCGCTGCCAAAGGCGTCATTATCGGGCCCGGTTCAAACATCTTCAACGCCGGACTGATGAAGACGATTCCATTGGGAGAGCACTTCCGCCTGCGCGCTGAGCTGACGTCGACGAACACGTTCAACCACCCGAACTGGGCGAACCCGAATACGAACATCACCGCAGCCGGGCAAGTGGGTGTGATCAGCGGGGTGGGCGGGGTGGCGAGTTTGGATCAGTCGGGTCCCCGGGGATTGAGGAGCGGACTCCGGCTGGAGTGGTAGCGTCCGGCTTGCAGCGCCGCGCGTACTCATTCACGGTTCATCCGTTTTGTGCGAACCGCCGGCCGCCTGCCGGACTCCAGCTCCAGATACACGATCTCCGGACCGCCTTCAAGCTGGTAGGCGGAATGCCACCCTTTGTGTGCGGCCATCGGGCTGATGGCGGGCAACAGCGGTCGTCGTTCAGTGCGGCGAGCTTCAGTTCGACCAGGTCCTCGATCTTGTCCACTGGATCCGAAAACGGCGGATCGAAACCCGGCATCTCGGCAACGCTCAACCGGCTCTCCAGGAAGTGGCGCATCATGTTCAGGTTCACCTCAACGGCAAATTTGCCTTCCGGCGTGCCGGCGCTCAACAGGACCGTCCGGTCAGGCTTGAACCAGCCCGATTGGAGCAGGTTGCTGGTACTGAGCAGTTCCGCCGAGGTTTGCCGCGCGTGTTTGGGATTCCACCGGTACTCGGACGGCTGTGCCCAAAACCTCCGGTGTGCGATCACCAGATCGGCGAACAGGTCCGGGTTGGCCTCGACCGTCCGTTTCGCCCCGTCGCGCCGCTTCAGGAACGCGGCCACATCCTTGAGCAGCCGCTTGTTGTCCTGGCCCCCGGCCTTGCCCAAGTCACTGTTCGTAATCGCGCTCATTCCCACCGTGACAATCAGCGTCCGTCTGGCCTTCACTCGGATTCTCCTTGCGTTTCCGGTTGAACCGGCCATGATAGGACGAGTGGCGCCCGAATGGCTGCCTTGTCTCCTGCTGCGCGACGTTGGCGGCAATGACACGCTCATGAACCGCAGCCTCGACTCCGAGGTAAAGAGCGCATCTCAACCCACCGCTCTGTCAGGCACCTTCCGAAGCCGCCGCCGCGCCGGCACCGGCGCAGCCATAGCATTACCGGCTGTACACCGTTGCGTAACCGCTACCGGACAGAGCGCCAGTTGCCGCGCCGGCCCCGGAGCCAATGACGAGCCCTACGAAAGCAAAGATGCCACGGTAGTCATCATCAGCATCCTTCCTTTGACCTATCGCCGCATAGCCGCCCAGGACGCCCGCGCCCACTCCTCCGCCCATCGCCGCCCCGAGCAGCGCGTACCGGCCAATCTTCTTCCGGGCCACCGACACACGTTCGACCTCAGCCTTCGGGATGCTGGTCACACGACCTCGTTCGTGGATCTGGATCGCGTCTTCCGACGCTCCCGCAAACTTACCGGAGATCTCCTTCCGGGCTCCCTGCGTTTTTACTTTGGTGGCGGCTCCTTGCTGGACCGGCATCACCCGGTTCCACGATCCGGCGGGCTTCGGAGCTTCCTTGTTCTGCGCCATGGCGAACGCAGCCGCCAGCGAGATTGCAACAAGTCTTATCATGGATCATCCTCCTCACTCTCTACTGGTTATGCGGCACCTGCACCACTGCGGTCCTAACCGAGCTATTCCCCGCCGCGTCCGCCGCCCGGTAGGTGACCGTATATGTCCGTCCAACTCCTTGGCCCCGCCGGGTGGCGCGCAGTGAGAACGAACGGTCATCGGTGCCGGCCGCCGCGTCAGCGATATCGCCCGCGCCAAGGGTCTCGTTGCTCACGATCGACTCGAACGTGACGGCGGGCGCCGAGCATGCGTCAGTTGCCGTGATTGACGCGGCGATCGCCACCATCTTGTTGTTAGCCGGCCAGAGCACGTTTGGAGACAGCGCGACCGCGATCGTCGGCGCGATCGTGTCGCGGACGGTCACCTCAACCGTATCCGTGGCAGTTCCGCCCCGCCCGTCGGACACCGTCAACGAAAACGAATGCACACCCGTGGGTAGCGAGACATGCAGCGCTGCGGAGGTCCCCCGGACGGTGTTATTCCCATCGCGCCATTCGAACGAGAGCGTGTCGTCGTCGGGATCGGTGGACCCCTCGCCGGACAGGCTCACCGCCGTACCGGATAGGCTCGCGCATTCCACCGTCTGGTCAGGTCCTGTGTTGGCCACCGGAGGGCGGTTGACCGGCAGTTTCGCAACGAATCCCCTGCCGAAAGTGTTGGGAGGCTGTCCACCGAAGCCGCCAGTCGAGGTACCGGACACGTACAGGGCGCCATCGGACCACACCAGCGAATGTGCGAACTCTTGCCCCTGGCCGCTGGAGTCCAACTGGGCGGTTCCGCGGACGTTACCGTCGAGATCGTAGAGCTGCACGAATCCGTCATAGTCCGCTTTTGGCGCTCCCGTGGTGAGGTTCCCTCGTACGAATCCTCCCACCCCAACACCCGCCGGCTGCGCGGCAGTGGACGACGGGAACACCTCGGCTCCTTGCGCCCCGAACTTCCGCGTCCAGACATCACTGAAATCGCCATCGAGCCTCTTCACGAAGCCTCGCCGCGCACCGGACACGTTGAGCACATGACCCGATACATAGACCTGGCCGGCGGTGACACTTACACCGAAAGCTTGCAAGGATGTCGTGGGGCTGCCATCAGCGAACTGGCGCAACGCCGTGAGGTTCCCGTTCTCATCCACTCGGGCAACAAAGCCCTCAAACCGGTTCACTCCCGTGGTCTTGGCTTGACCGGGCAAGGCTCCGGCCGTAGTGCCGGCGAATACGAAGCTCGCACCATCGCGGACCACCGAGTAGACTCCTTCCGAGTCCGAACTGCCGAATTGGCGGGTCCACAGCACGTTGCCAGCCGTATCGAACCGCATGGCGAAGACATCATGCGTGCCCGCGAAGGTGAATCCAGGAAAGGCTCCTACAACGGAGCCCACGACGGTGGCGCCTGTCGAGTCAGCCACGACTGCCGCATTCCCGCTGGGTTGAGCCTGCAAAGAGCCCACCGTGCGTATCCATTGCAGTGCGCCACTGGAGTCGAACCGCCGCACGAAGGCTCGACCGGAGCCAGAACTGGAACTAACGCTGACGGTATAGATTCCTGACGAACTCGCGGAGACCCCGTTCGCCGGATGGAAGGGGACGTTGGTCGAGGTCAGCCAGAGGCTGTTACCCGCCGCGTCGTACTGCCGGAGGAATAATGCTACCGTACTGCTGGTAGCCCCGGCTGCGTACACGCCCCCTCCAGGCGTGTGCGAACCGGAGACATCCTTGACAAGTGTGCCGGTGGGCGGTTGACACAAACGAAGGGTAACCGGGGGACAGCGGTTAAGCTGGGGGATGCCCTGGCGAGAGGTGAGCCGCATGGACAGCAAGGTCGAGTTTATCGAAGATTGGCAGGCAAACGACCTGTCATTTTCAGAATTGTGCCGGAAACACGGGATATCGAGGCAGACCGGGTATACGCTGGTGGACCGGTTCCGTGTGGAGGGCTGGGATGGCCTGCAAGAGCGGAGCCGTGCCCCCCACCACAGTCCGGCCGCCATGGAGGAGGGCACGCGTGAGGAGTTGATCGAACTGCGGATGCAGCA
>VFZX01000205.1 GCA_016871015.1 Acidobacteriota bacterium
CCGGAATATCGAGGTATTGACAATCGCGCGGAGAAGGTGTAAGGTGAAGATCGAGCCGCACCCGCCCTTGATAAGTGTCAAGCAAGAATCCAGGCTAAAGTGTCAAGGATGTGTCCGGTCGCGCAACGAAGCGACAGATCGTATGCGCGCGCGGCTCTTGCGTAGGGCTGGCCGTGAAGGTCAGCATCCATGACGTACTCGCCGGAGTAAGAGTTCAGTACCCCGGGCGGCGGATCGCGCCGTATCTCCTCGCGACCATCGGGCCATCGAAGGTGACGAGTGACGTGAGGGTTGAGTCGCTTCGGGAGAGCGAGTCGGGGTCATCAGCCGCGATTGGCCTTGGCGGTGGTGTGAACTCTTGGTTTTCCAGCCATGCAGGACTCCGCCTTGACGCGCGCTGGATCCGGATGGTTTGGCCCGGTACTAACTATTACGCGCGAGTAGTAGTTGGTCCAGTCTTTCGCTTTTGACCTGACCAGAGCGATTGGTAGGTAAGACGCATTATCGAGGTCTACCGCTCGCTGCGAAGCACGGTAGGGATCGCGTAAAGATTCTTGAAATTTCGGACATAGCGACAACTGAACCACAGCCTTCCACCTTGAGGGCAGAGACCGGTGTCACCCCTTTAATTGAAATGGGTTGCATGGCACATGCAACCCTGCCTCCCGGTCGAGGGTGGGGGGTGCACGGTCAAGGGTTTGGAACTTGCCCTTGCAAGTTTTTTGGAGGGGGCCCGCTTTGCGGGAGTAACCAAAACCGCAACGGCATGCGCGATGCCCGGCCCGCATCACGCAAGGCCTTCCGGAGTCGCTGTACGCCCAGTTCCGATACCTCGCGGACGCTGACACGATAATGGATCTTATGTCTCAAAAATGGGCGCGAACGCCGCAACCGGCTCATGGGCGTTGGCGCTGGCGGCCAGCCTGACCGCGATCTCATGCGAACATTGCGCCGAAAAGTAGGTTATTCACGTAAACCACTCGGCCACACAAATCTAACGCGCGTGTGCAATGGCTCCGCCCGCCCACGAAAGCCGCCGGGAAGGACCCGCCGCCGGTCCCCTTGGTGGTGCATCCCGAGTACGCGGTTTACGCCCTTCACGCCCTTATTCCTCCGTCCACCCGTGAGACGCGACGCCGAACCATGCCTCCGCCACCCGCTTCGCGTGGTCCAGGAACGGAGTGGCGAAGTCCCGCCGCCGGTCCGTAGGCGGGCACCACCACGGCGGATGAACCGGAGATTTGGCGGCCATTCGAGGGCGCGTCAAACACCCGGAGAAACAGTTCGCAAGGGGACTCCGGGAAGATCGTGTACTCGACCGTGGCTTCAAACTGTACCTGTCCGGACTCGACGTGCGAGGGAGGCGCCGGGCGGATCGAGCCGGGGATGAAGCGTACGGCTGATTGCAGGCCAGGCTGAAGCCGGTACAAGGCGGTGAAGTGATAGTCGACCGCGTCGGCGAGGGTGCCGCGAACGATCTCAACCCGCACCACCGCGCCGATGGCAAGCTCGTTGCCAGTAGCGCAGCTCGAACACCAGGCCACGGTTGATCTTCGGATTGAAAGCCTCCTTATCACGGCGCGCCATCAAGTATATGCTCGGCCAAACAAGCCATCCACATGCACTGGCTCGCCCTCGGAAAGGGGATTCTGATCAACTCCGGCACTGGAGTGAGGCGGCGGGTGTACACTATCAGCCCAGGAGGTATACATGCGCGGAACGATCATCGGCTGGCTGACCTTAGCGGCCCTGTGTACGGGACCTGGAAGCGGCTGGCTGCGAGGCCAGACCGTCCTCGGTTCGGTGAGCGGTACGGTCTCGGATTCGACCGGTGCGGTGGTGCCCAGCGCGACTGCCGCCCTGGACAGCCTCGACGCGGGAATCAAGCGCAGGGCCAGAACCCAGGCCGCCGGCAACTACATCATCCCGGGCGTGCCGCCCGGACGTTACTCGCTCACCATCACCGCGGCCGGTTTTCAAAGCTTCGTCGTGAAGGAGTTTCACCTGCTGGTGAACGAATCGCGCACCATCAACGCGGAGCTGGCCGTTGGCGAACTGACCCAGGCGGTCACGGTGACCGGCGAGCCGCCCTCGCTCAATCAGGTCAACTCGACGATCAGCACCACGGTCCAGAACACCGAGATCATGCAACTGCCTTTGAACGGCCGGCACTTCACGCAGTTGCTCTCGCTGTCCACCGGGGTCGTGATGCAGCAGAGCGGGCAGCAGAACAGCTTCACGATTCAGATGGGCAGCGGAGGCATCAGCCCGGCGATCAACGGGACGCGGCCGCAAATGAACAACTTCACGCTTGACGGCGTGGATAACAACGCCCGGTTTACCAACAGCTACGGAACCGCTCCGCCTCCCGACGCCATCCAGGAGTTCAAGGTCCAGTCGCAGCAGAATGACGCACAGGCATCCTTTTCCGCGGGAGGCAACGTCAACGTGACCACGAAATCGGGGACAAAAGAGTTCCACGGATCGGCGTGGGAGTTCCTCCGCAACGACAAGCTCTCGGGCAACGGCTACTTCAACAACTTCTTCGGCAATCCGCGCGTGCCCTACCGCCAGAACCAGTTCGGATTCGTGCTGGGCGGGCCGGTGCGGCTACCCAAGATTGTCGACGGACGCGATACGCGGACGTATTTCTTCACCTATTTCGAGCGCTTCGAATCGCGCCGCACCCGGACGGTCACGGCCAGTTTCCCTGACGCTGCGGTACGGGGCGGCGATTTCTCCTCGCTGCTGGGCGCCCGCGCCGGAGGCGACGGTCAAGGGCAGGACGTGTTCCGGTCCCAGATTTACGACATCCTCTCGACGCGGGCCTGTTCGACGTGTACGGCGGCTTTCATCCGCGACGCCTTCCCCGGCAACCGCATCCCGGCCGCGCGCGTCGACCCGCGGGCGAAAGCCTACGTCGATTTCTTCCTCCCCCTGCCCAACCGGACCGGCGGCTTCCCCAACCACGTGCGAACGGCCAGCCGCAGCCAGAGTTCCGACCAGTTCGGCGCCCGCGCCGATCACAATCTCTCCGACAACCGGCGTCTGTTTGGCCGCTTTTCCTACTACCATACCGAGGAGGCCGATCCGCAAACGCTCCCCACCATCAAGTTTCTGGCGCTCAACACGGGGGTGAATCTGGTGACCCAGTACACCCACGTCTTCAGCCCGACTTTCCTTGCCGACGTGCAGTACGGGTACAACCGCACCGGCATACCCCGCCGCACCGCCGGCTACGGCGACGACTTGCGCCGGCTGCTCGGGGAGCGGCTGACGTTTCAGATCCGCGACGGCATCGTGCCGGCCGAGACGGCCTTCGCCCAGTCGCCCTTTTCCGGCATCCTCCCCTTTTCCCAGACCGATCTGGGCAATCCCGAATATTCGCACCAGTACAACGTGGACGTCAAAAGGATCCTGCCCGGCCACGAGATCAGCTTCGGGTTCCGCTACCTGCGCTGGCATCATGTCGTCGGCCGCCAGGGCTCGGCCGGCATGACCTTTTCCAACACCGGATCCAATCAGCCGGGATTCAATACCTCAGGCGACGGCTTCGCCAGCTTCCTCGTCGGTTATCCCTCCGGCACCAGTATTTCCATCAACAACAGCCTGAACACACTGGGCGACATCTACGTCGGGTACGCCGGAGACACGTGGAAAGTGAACCGGAAACTGTCGGTGAACTTCGGCGCGCAGTACGTGCTGTCCACGAGGCCGGTATCCAAGAACAACGATGTCTCCATTTTCGATTACCGGAAAGCGGAGACGCAGCCCGACGCGACGAACTTCGCCTTCGCCTACGTGTGGGCGGGCAGGAACCCGATCACCGGCCAAGAGCCGAACGCCACGCGCGCGCTGGTCGAAGGCGACCACAACAACGTCGCGCCGCGCGTCGGGATAGCATACACGCTGTCGCCCAAGACCGTCATTCGCAGTGGTTTCGGGATGTATTACGACTACAACACGAATCTGGTCCAGAACAGTATCCGCATCGGCTTTGGCAGTTACCCGTACGGCAGCGCGCAGCGCCTGTCGAACGAGAACATCCTGCAACCCGGCCCGAACAACCCGCCCATCAGCCTGGCGAACCCGTTCGTCGAGCGCTCCGCGGTGCCGCCGAACCCCGCGTTTACGATTGACCGCCGTCTCAGGGACCCCTACACGCTCACCTGGAATTTCGGGATCGAGCGTCTTCTTCCGGGCGAGCTCGTCTTCGGCATCGCCTACGTGGCGGCCGCCGGAAAGAACCTTGTCATCGTGCAGGAGCGGAACACCGCGCCGGTGGGCACGGCGCCGCCCGGCCCGCGCCGCCCCATCCGCACAGCGGGGCCCATCCTGTGGCGCGAGAACACCGGCTTCTCCACCTACAATTCGATGCAGGTCCGGATCGAGAAACGCTACAGCCGCGGCCTCACGTTCCGCAACTCGTTCACTTGGTCCAAGTTCATGGATCTCAACAGCGACCCGAACACCGGCTCGATCGAATACCTGTACAACCGCGATCGCAGCCGGGGGCCGTCGAGCTTCGACCTGCCGTTGGTCAATGTGACCTCGGCCGTCTTCGACCTGCCGGTTGGCCGCGGCCGGAAGTACGGCGCTTCGCTGCCCGCGCTGGCCGAGGGCGTGCTGGGAGGCTGGCAATTGGCTTCCATCGTCAGCCTGCGCAGCGGGGTCCGGTATTCCGTGGTGAGTGGCGTGGACAACGGGAACACCGGCTGCGGGTTCTGCGGCGGCAACGCAGTGGCCGATATCGTGGGGGATCCGTTTCCCAGCGGGTTCCGGACGCGCGCCGCCTGGTTCGACCGCCGGGCCTTCCAGACCCCGGCCTTCGCCACGCTCGGCAACGGCTCCCGCAATCAGTTCCGCGGGCCGTGGGGCTACAACGCCACGCTCTCCGCCGCGAAGTTCTTCCGCCTCGCCGAGCGGTTCAAGCTCGAGTTGCGCGGCGAGTTCTTCAACGCTTTCGGCTTCACCAACTTCGGCAACCCGGTTTCCTCGCTTACGAATCCCAACTTCGGCCAGATTCTTGGGGCGGGAGGCGCAAGGGATATCCAGCTTGCCCTGAGATTTCTCTTCTAAAGCTCCAGGTGCACCAGGCACCGTTCTTATCAGAAGCTCAGACGGAGCCCGAGGCGGAACACCCGTTCGTCGACGCCTTCACGCGCGTTGGCGCGGATGGTGGTGATTTCGGTATAGCCGCCCAGAGTGCGGATGGTGCCATCGGGGTTCAACTGCAGGTTGGACACGTTGCCGCCGGGGTTTCCGAAGTGCGGCGTGTTGGTGGCGTTGAATGCTTCGGCGCGGAACTGGATGCGCCACTGTTCGTTGATGGCGAAGTCGCGGGCGAGGCCGAAGTCGACGTTGACAAGGCCGGGGCCGCGCAGCGAATTGAAGCCAGCGGTGCCGTAGCGGGCCTGCGTAACGGGAACGTAGGCAAAAGGATCAAAGAACGACGAGCCGCGGCCGACGCCGCCAACTTTGGAGACCTGCGATTTCACCTGGTCGGCTCGTTGCGTGTTGAACGGCGCATTCAGGCTGGTGTTGGCCGAGAGCACGCTGAACGGCAGTCCGGAGAATGTGCTGAAGATGCCGTTGAGCCGCCATCCGCCGGCGATCCAGGAAGCTGCGCCGCCGGACGAGGCCCAGCGCTTGCCCTTGCCGAACGGCAGTTCGGCCATACCGGTGACGACGAAATTGTGCGGGCGGTGAAACCCATTCACGGACCGGTTGAGGCGGTAGAACTCGGGATCGTTGATGGCCGGCTGCAGGTCGCTGCGATCGTTGCAGCAGATGCCGCGCGACTTGGAGAACGTGTAGCTGGCTTCCACCTGATATCCGGCGGCGAAACGGCGTTCGAGGTTCGCCTGCAGCGCGTTGTAGTTGGAACTGCCGGTGGGTGCCGTGATCTGTGTGGACGCCGGACGTCCGAATTGCTGGAAGAACGGCTGGCCGGCCTGGCCGCGGCCCGGCTTTCCGTAATTCATTTCGACGTAGCCGAGCTGGCGCACCTGGCGCGTTGCGACGTATCCGGCTTGCCCGGTCCAGCCCCACTTCAGTTGCTTTTGCATGGTGAAGTTCCACGACTGGACGTAGCCGCGGGGGAACTTGTCGGGCAGGGTGAAGGCGACGACGAAGTTCGGGACGTCGATTACGCCGCTCGAAATGTTGGGCACCGGGACAGGCGGGATGCCGTCGCGGACGCGGCCTGAAGCGCTGAACGCGTTGGGCGGCGTGATATTGAGCCCGGTGACGACGGGGTAGTTGGTCCGCATGGGGCGGGCGAGCGAATAGGGATCGATGCTGATGCCGTAGCCGGAGCGGATCACGAAGGTATCGGAGGCGCGGAAGGCGAAGCCGACGCGGGGCGCGAAGAGGCGATTGCTGGTTTCAACACGGCAATCCCGCGGTGTGCTGCCGGCGCCGCAGATGAGCATCTTGTTGGTCCGCCAGTCGTAGCGTTCGATGCCGCGGTCTTCTCGCGTGGGCATGGGGATGTGCTCCCAGCGCGTGCCGTAGGAGAGCGTGAGCCGGCGGCTGACCTGCCACTGGTCGCGAATGTAGAGGCTCTGCAGCCAGGCGCGCGTGGTCACCTGCTCCGGCAGCATGAAGATCTTGTTGACGCCGGTGGCGATGCCCATGAGGAACTGCGCGTAGCTGTTGAACTGGTTCGGCGCCGGGCCGCCGTTGAGCGCGGTGACCCCGCCGGTGAACGAGAAGCCGCCCATGGGCGCGCCGGATGCGCCTACCAGTTCATGGGTGACGTGGTTCATGTGCTGGCGTGATGCGTCAAAGCCGAAGCGCACGTTGTGGGCGCCGCGAAGCCAGTTGGCGTTGGCGGTGTACTGCCAAGCCGGGTCATGCCAGATTATGGGCGTGACGCCGCCGCTGGAGCCGACCACGGTGTAGTTGGTCGTGTTGAACTCGGGCCAGCCGCCCTGCACGCGGCGCGGACCGTTGGTGCCGGGGATACCGAGGAATTCGAGGCCGAGCTTCTCATCAATGCGGTTCTGCAGTGCCGATGTGTCGAGCAGGTTCCAGCCGAAGTTGGCGTCCACGATGAATGCCGGGGAGAACGTATACGTGCCGGCGAAGGTGGTGGAGTAGGTGTGGCCGTTGGCGAACTTGCGGCTTCCGCCGAGCTCGCCTAGGAGCAGGTCGGTCTTGTTCTCGTAGCGCAGCGTGCTGAGACGGCCGTAGACGTTGAGTCGCGAGTTGACGTTCCAGTTGACTTTGGAATCGATGGTGTGGCGATCAAACGTGTCGGGCCAGTTGCGATAGAAGTTGTTCGCAATGCCGGGCAGGGTGGGCTGAGGCGTCAGTTGCACGAGCTTCTGGATGATGGGGTCAAACAGCGAAGCCGGGACGCGCTTGTCGGGGTAGGGCATGCGGCCTGTTCCGGTGGCCGTGCCAGTGGTGGGATCGTAGATCTGGTTTTGCGAGGCGGACATGTTGCCGCCGCGGATCTCAGCGGTGGGGACCGTGCCGAAGGCGTCGGCCACCTTGCGGTCCAGCGACGCTTCGTAGCTGACGAAGTAGAACAGCTTGTCGCGCTTGATGGGTCCGCCGACGGTGCCGCCGAACTGGTTGAAGATGGCTTTCGGCTTCTTGCCGAGCGGATTGAAGAAGCGGTTGGCCTGCAGGTGCTGGTTGTTGTGGAACTCGAAGGCGGAGCCGTGGAGTTGATTGGTGCCACTCTTGATCTGCACGTTCACCGCGGAGCCTCCGGCCAGGCCCTGCTCGGCGTCAAAGCTGTTGGTGACCACGTTCACGTTTTCGATTGACTCGATGGAGGGCACGTGCGCGGCGTACCAGGGGAGCCAGACACCGTTGGTGGCGGTACCGTCGACACGGATGCCGTTGCCCATGGACGAGGTTCCGTTCACGTTGTAGACGAGTGCGCGGGACGGGTTGGCGATGTTGCTGCCGGCGTTCTGGGGCGGCGAGACGCCGGGCACCGTGAGCAAAAGCTGCTGGTAGTTGCGGCCGGGCGGGACGGGCAGGTTGACGAGGTTGCGCGAGCTGATTTCGCGGCGGACTTCCGCGCGGTCGGTTTGGAGAACGGCGGCTTGCGCGCTTACCTGAACCGATTCGGCGACAGCGCCGATCTGCAAAACCTGGTCGACGCGCGTGACGTTGTTGATGCTGACCTCAACGCCCTCCTTCTTTGACGTGGCAAAACCGGATTTGGCGAATTCGACGGCATAGGTGCCGCTGGGCACGGCCACCACGTTGTAGACGCCCAGTTCGTTTGTTTCGGCCTGACGGCGTTGACCGGTCTGCGTGTGCGTTATCGCCACCGTGACGTTGGGAACCGCGGCTCCGGAAGCATCGGTTACGTTGCCTACCAGGGACCCATAGAGCACCTGCGCGGACGCAGATGCGGGAAGAAGAAGGAAGAAAGGGAGAGCGTATCGCATGGCTATAGTGCAGCGTGAGCTACGTTACGCATTAAATCACACTGCCTTTGGTGATGCAAGAGAAAGCGGATCTCTTGCTGGAGTCATCGCTCATGTAGGTGCTGCCGTGGTCTCTGACACCCGATCAGGTTCACCGCATTCACCGCCCGGTCCGGGGTGGCGCTCCTTGGCCACGCACCTCAGTAGAAGTTGACCGTGTAGCTGAACCGGACTCCGCGTCCGATCTCCGGCGCGAACTCCTTGATCAGCGACAGGTGATTCCGGTACAGCCGGTTGCTCACGTTGAAGAAGTTCACCCCGAAGACATGCAGCGCATGTCGCCGGGCAACCGAATACGTCGCCGTGATGTTGGGGACCGCATAGCCAGCCGTCGGATCTTCGATTGTGAACACCCGGTCCTGCCGGCGGGCAAAGATCCATTCCGGACGCACGCTCAACCCGCCCCACGTGTTTTCGAATCCCAGCCGGAACCGGACCGGCGGGATCCGGGGGAGCGGAATTGAAGACTGCACCAACTGCGCTCCAACCGAATCCATGCCGGCGTGCAGCCACGTGTGGTTGCTGACAGCCGCGCTCACGCGTGCCTCGGAACCAATGTAGCGGCTGGTAGCCTGCTCGACCTCCGCTTCGGGCAGGCCATCCTCGAAGTGCCCAGTGGCCGCGTAGTACATGAAGTCCGTGATGCGGTAGTGAAAGAAATTCAGTTCGCCGCGGAACCTGCGTCCCTGATGCCGGATTGAGACATCCTGGCCGAGTGACCTCTCCCGGTTCAAGTTCACATTCCCTACCTCGAACAGTCCAGTGCCCGGGTGTGGTCCGTTGAAATACAGTTCCTCAAGCGACGGCGCCCGGTAGGACTGGGTGAGCGCGGCCGCGAACACGCCGCCCTCCCAAATTGGAACATTCACTCCGGCGCTGCCCGAGAGCCCGGTGAACGAACGGTTCTTCAATCCCTGCGGCGCGAACCGGTTGTGCTCGATGCGTCCGCCCAACTGCAACCGGAACTTCTCGAAGTCGAACTGCTGGAGCGTGAACGCGGCGAACCCGTTCTGGTTGACGGGCGGCGACAGCGCCTCCTCTCCCTCGGCCTTGAAGTCGCGCGACATGCCCCAGAACCCGAACGTGCCCGTGCGAAGTCCGCGGCGGCGCTCCTGAAACTCGCCGCGGTAGATGAACTGCTTGTTGAAGAACCGCGTTCCGATCTCGTCGCCTTCCAACTCGTTGTGCCGCCAGTCCGTATAGTTGAGCTTCAGGGTGAACTGGTCGAACACGCTGAAGTCGCGGACCGACCCCGTGAAGCGCGTCTGGTGCCGGCGGAAGGTGAGGTCCACATCACCCTCGTGGCCGTGGCCATGGCCGGGTTCGTCCGCCTCTTCCTCCGACGGGACTCCGTAGCGCCCATCTTGCAGCGCGTAACCGAAGCTCCACGAGGTCTTGTTCGTGAATCTCCCGACGCCGAAGCGCGCGTTGTTGAGTTTGGTGTGCGAGTTGTGGATCTCGCCAATGGGAGTGTTGTAGTCACCGGTCCGCATCCCGCCGTATCCGCCCCACAACTGCCAGTCGTTGACCCCGTACCGGAAGTTGCCCGCACCGCCGCCCTGCGCGTTGGCTGTTCCGCCAGTGGCGCTGATGCTGCCGCTGAGACCGGCATGGGGTTTCTCGTGCAGGTCATGCTGCGGGCTGATCGCGTTGACGACTCCGCCGATCGCGCTCGAGCCATACAACAGCGTCGCCGGGCCACGAACGACTTCGATACGCTCGACGAGCGCCGGATCGATTGGCTCGCCATGGTCGCCGGACTGCGCGGACAACGACCCGGTGCGGATTCCGTCTTCGAGCACGAGCACCCGGTCTCCGTCGAATCCGCGCACCACGGGGCGCGTCGTACCCGGACCAACGCTGCGTTTCGCGATGCCGGTCTGGTTCTCCAGCAGGTCGCCAAGGGACGTGGATCCGGATCTCCCCGCCAGATCGAGCGAGCTCACCGACAGCGTCGACATGATCGCCTCGATGCCCGTCTCCGCGCGGCCCGTAGCGGTGACCGTGACCTGTTCACGGACCGGTGAGAGGCTCAACTCAAAGTCCACGGTTGCGGTTCCGCCCGCTTGTACCTCAACAGCCCTGCGCTGGTCGCCCAGGCTGTGCATGTGCGCGAGCACGTCCCAGGTTCCTGCCGGAACGCTCTTGAACTCGAAGCTGCCGTCTTCACCTGTTCCGGTTTTCAGGCCCAGCCGCGGGATCAGGACGTCGGCGTTGTGGAGCGAAGAACCAGTCCCACCCAGAGTGACGCGTCCTCGAACCACACCCGCCGTCTGGCCAAGGGCGGCGGCAGAAATCAAGAGAAGGATTGAGAAGAGCCGGTGCATGAAGGTCCAGTATCCGCCAGCGTCGCGTTGGGAACTAGCCGCCGCCCGTGCGCGGTCCCATTATGGCGGTGAGCGGGCCCAGCCGGGCGGTGAGCGGCAATGCGCGAAACGCCTGCTACAATCGAAGGAAAGAGGCCCGCGTTTGATGAGCCATCCTTATCTAGAAGAGGCGGTCGCGGCCGAGGGGACCGCTTCGCCATCCGCTCCACACGGATTCAAGATCAGCCACAAAGTTCTCGACTGGATCACGGGCGACCGGATGCAGTTGCTCAACATCACCGACCGGATCAACGAAGTGGTGCGCCGCAGCGGAATCCGCGACGGCATCGTTCACCTCCAGTCGCTGCACACCACAACCGGCGTATTCCTGAGCGAGTGGCAGGACGCATTGATCGAGGACGTGAAGAAGTTCCTCGACGACCTGATCCTGCGTGAAGCCTACTACCGGCACAACGACCCGGACCACTCCGACTGCGAGCGCCGCAACGCTGATTCGCACCTGCGCGGGATGCTAATGGGGCAGACGCTGAGCTTGCAGGTGCGCAATGCCAAGGTGCTGCTCGGCACCTGGCAGAGCATCATTCTAGCGGAGTTCGACGGTCCCCGGAGCCGTTCCGTGGCGGGCCAGGTCTCGGGGATTTAGGCCCGCTAAATGCCGCGGTACTTCAACCTGGCGCAGGCAGAGGCGATGTTGCCGCGGGTAGAGGCGCATATCCGGCAAGCCGTGCACCTGAAGACAGAGAGCGGCAAGTCCGAGGAGGATCTGCGCGAGTTCCTGAGCCGCGTCCAGATGATGGGCGGCATGATCGTGGACCGCAAGAAGGTGCTGGGACTCCAGGCCCGGCGCGATGCGATCCTCAGCCGGCTGAAGGAGATCATTGAGGAAGTTCACGAGTGGGGATGCCAGATCAAGGACCTCGACACCGGGCTTTGCGACTTCCCGACGCTGTACCGTGGCGAAGAGGTTTACCTGTGCTGGAGGCTGGGCGAGACTGCGATCGAGTACTGGCACGAGGTGCACGCCGGCTTCCGGGGGCGCAAGCCCATCGACGAAGAGTTCAAAAGGAATCACCGTGGCGATTTGCTCGATTGACCGGATCTTTAGTACAGTAGTAAGGATCCCGCTTCCGGAGCCCACCCAACCCTAGAATGCTTCTTCCGAAGGAGTTTGTATCCTACATCGCCACCCAGCTCATCAAGAGGTTGACTCCAACGTACATGGAAGCGGCCAATCCGGCGGTTGCGGCTGAGATCACCGGTGGCCTGGTGCTCCAGGAGCTGGAGGTCGAGGACAAGCTGAACGACGACGTCCGCGACCTGTTGAGCCAATACTCGGAGTACATGCGGCGGGAGGGCATCTCCTACCAGGAGATGTTCAAGAAGATCAAGACGCAGATGATCCGCGAGCGCAAGATCGTCCGCGCATCCGGACGCGATACCGGCGACAGCATGAAGCTGTCGCGCGACAAGATCACCGACATTTCGCACAAGCTGGTGGCGGTGATGCGCAAGGGACGGGACTTCCGGCTGAAGAAGGACCAGAACGAGGTCCGCCTGGAGATCGTGCGGACCATCACCGACATTCTCCAGGTGGAGGACAAGGCCGACCGGGCGGCGCGGCAAAAGATCCGCGCCCAGAAGCGCGAGATCGTGGAAGGCGCCGACGAATGGGCTGTGCTCCACCGGCGGTACTACGCGGACGAGCTCCGCAAGCTGGGCATCGAGATCGGCTGAGGCTTAGTTCTCAGACGGCTTGGCAATCTTCTTCACGACATAGTTGGGCACGGTCCTTTTCGAGCTTCGAGCCGGAGGCCGGGGGTGAGGGCACTCGTGAGCATGTGAAGGTAGACGCTGGTGCGCTCCAGACGCCCTCTCGACGGTGACATTCGCCGCACTTCAAATCCCGCCGTGGGGTCCCGGGCCGATGCGTGAATTGCCATCCGTGGCATTTGACGGACGGATGGTGGCGACCTCGCACTTGTCGAAAGCGGGCTCGAAATGCGCACCTGCATGATGGTATGGATTCGCTGCCTCAGGTCCGCGCCCGGGACGCCCACGGCGCAGGTGACCATGCTTCCGGTGCGCCTCCCTGGGCGAGTACCGGCTCATCGCAGGTGCTGCTCGCGTTCGGCAATGAAGCGCGCGCCGATCCACCATACGGCCGGATGGAACCAGATTGTCGCGATGGCGGGGAGCGAGCGCGAGAGTCCGGCGGGCATCGTCTTTACGGCGGCGATCGGGAAGCCGGTCACCGGCCGTGCAGCCCGCAGCAGGCGTGCCAGTTTCATCCAGTGACTTGCGCGCATCGGCACCACGGCAAGCCCCGCCTGCCAGCCAGACCCAGCCGAACACCGGTGCCGGCGATGGCGTTGGAGCCAGTGGGACGAAGACGGTGGATGCGGTTCTCACTTGCGTAGCGGTGAGCAGTGGTTGGTGTAGCGTGCCAGCCGGGGGCTCGGCCAGAGTGCCGATCCCGAGCAGCAGAAAGAACGGCACCAGGAACTTGAGCGACGCCGCCAACCACAGCCAGTACCGAAGCCGCGGCGGCCGCAAACAGCGTTGATTGCCAAAGGTGAGTGGCGAGTTCCCCAGTCATTTCTTGCTCTCTTTTCGCGACAGTTCCTGAATCAGCTTCTCGGCTTCACGAACGTCGTCGAGCGTCAATTTGCCCGTCTCGACCAGATGCGCCATCACCGGTTGCGGGCGTCCACCGAAGAGACCGATCAGCTCGTCGATCAGGCGCCCGCGCCCTTCAGTGCGCGTCATCAGCGCCTCGAAGACGTGCGCGTTGCCGATCTTGCGCACGCGGCGCACGGCACCTTGTTCCTCCAGCCGGTAGACGGTCGTCTGAATCGTGGTGTAGGCGGGGCGGCCGTCTTCGGGAAACGCTTCCTGCACTTCGCGAATCGAGAGACGGCCTTGGGTCCAGAGGGCTTCCATGATCTGCAGTTCGAGTGGAGTGAGTTTACGATCGACCATTTGCATCTACTATATATGTATGTGATCGTCTTCGCAACCTAAACGGTCGCGCAGGACAGACTGCATGCGCTGGCGCTGGCGGTCGAACAGGCTCTGCATCTCCTGCTGCGGCGCGAAATCGAGCAGAGCGCCACGCGTCCGAGACCCGGACCTCGTTCCTATCCCGCCGAGCAAACGAACTTCAACTCGACTAAAATTGACTATGCGTCGAACCGCCGGAGCCGGTGCCGAGAAAGGAACGCACTCGCTTCGGCACGCCGTTGGCCGGTTGCCACTCTCGCGCGAGCTTGTACGCCTGAGCGACACCTTGCGGCGACAATTCATCCGGTGGCGCTTTGACCTGACCCGTCGAACCAAGCAGTGTCCACATATACGAGCGAACCAAGTCTCTTGTGGTCCCAGTCCCGGTGGATAGAAGACTGCCTACCATCAGTTGCGCGTCGGGCAACTCCCGTTCGGCGGCGCGCATGGCCCATTGGAAGGCCTTCGCGGGGTTCTGCGGCACGCCCGGAGTCGGCATCATGTGCGCCATCGCCCAGTGCATCATCGCTTCCGGGTCGCCCGATTCGGCGCGGCGTTGCATGTAAGAGCTCTTACCAGCGTCATCGAGGGTTGCGCGACCGGACACATCCTTGACACATTAGCCTGGATTCTTGCTTGACACTTATCAAGGGCGGGTGCGGCTCGATCTTCACCTTACACCTTCTCCGCGCGATTGTCAATACCTCGATATTCCGGATTTCTTGGTTTCCTGAACGCCCCATTTT
>VFZX01000206.1 GCA_016871015.1 Acidobacteriota bacterium
ACGTCACGCGCGCCGGGGAAAAGGCCCCATTTTCTCCGAAAATGGGGCGTTCAGGAAACCAAGAAATCCGGAATATCGAGGTATTGACAATCGCGCGGAGAAGGTGTAAGGCGAAGATCGAGCTGCACCCGCCCTTGATAAGTGTCAAGCAAGAATCCAGGCTAAAGTGTCAAGGATGTGTCCGGTCGCGCAGCGATGCCGACGGCCAGTTGTTCCCGGCTGCCGACATTGACCAGGCGTTTACCGCCGAGTTCGGGCCCATCCCGGCCCGCCACCTCGTGGTCACGGCCCGTTCCACCGAACTGCGCTACTTCCTGGGCATCGACCTCGGCCAGCGCCAGGACCACTCGGCCATCGCGGTCCTGGAACGGCACACGCAGCTAACCGGCGAACGCGACCCGGTAACCTACACGCCGCACCAGGTCACCACGCTGGTCCTCAGGCACATCGAGCGTTTCCCGCTCAACATGCCTTACACCAGCCTGGTCTGAAGATCAAAGACCTGTTGGCGAATCCCAACATCGAGCGCGACCATCGGATCGCCATCGACGCGACCGGAGTCGGTGGACCATTCCTGGACTTCCTGCGCGAGAGCGGGGTCAACCGCAATGTGTTCGCGGTGTCCATCACATCGGGCGAGAGGCAGTCGGTCCATCGCAACACGCACTACATCCCCAAACGGGACCTGCTGACCAACTTGCAACTGTTGCTGCAGAACCGTGCGCTCAAGATCTCGACGCACCTTCCGCACACGCCGATCCTGCGCGAAGAACTGGCCAGCCTCCGCCGGCACACGGCGGCCAGGGGCGAGACCTACGAGCCGGACCGCGCCAGCCGTCACGATGACCTGCTGATGGCACTGGCGCTGGCCGCATGGCCCAGGCGTTAGCCGCGTTCCGGGGAGTGCGGGTGCCGTCGAGTTGCTGCCACCACGTGGATATGATTCTGCCCCGTCGGCAGCGCTGTCTCCGCAAGTAGCGCCGGCTTCATGTTTTATCTCCCGATCGGAGCGTCAACACGGCGGCGTACAGCACAGCGCCGATCACCAGCCAACGCAGCCCCGCGAGGGGCAACGACTTTACGACGAATGCGGCCAGTGGAACGCCAGCGAGGCCGCCCAGGGCAAGTCCCAGCGCTACCGGCGCGGAGTAGGCTTTGCGCTGGACGAACTGGGCGCTCGCCGCGGGCATAAGGAAGGCCGAGGAGCCCATCATGATGGGGAACGCGGCTGCCGGATTCATACCCATAAGGCTGACCATGGTCATGCAGGGGGCGTAAAAGCCGATGCCGAGCGTGCTGATCGCTCCGAATACGACGTTGCCGCAGACAGCGGCGGCCAGTTTCCAACCCGCTAATCCGAGGGCCTCACCGCCGGGTGGAAAAAGTTCGAACTGGCGCATGAGCAGCGTGGCCGCGGCGATCACCAGAGCGCCTCCTACGCACAATCTGACGGTGCGTCGCGAGAAGCCGGCGACGGCGGCGGCTCCGAACCACGCTCCGGCTACGGCTCCGGCGATGAGCAGGATGAGCGTCCGGGCGTCCACCGCGATCGACGTAATGTAGATGAACGCCTGGAACGCAGTGGGCAGAGTGTGACCGGCGTTCAGAGTGCCGGGGATGAGGCGGTCGGGAACCATCGCACCGAACTTGAACAGGGCGGTGGTGGTGGCGAAAGATCCAATGCCCAGCGTGTCCAGGAAGTTAGTCACAAAGCCGGTCAGGATGTGGATAGGCGAAGGGCGGGCCCCTGCCGACGCCCGGAGGAAGACGAAGCCGTAGAAGGCGGTGAGCGCCGCCAGCGGAATGTAGAGCGCGGTGACCATGGGTTAGCGAACCAACGCTGTGCGAGCCGCTGCGGCCACCACGCCGTTGGGCGATTTCATCGCGGCCGCCTCGCGCAGCACTTCCGTGGGCACACCCAGCTTGCCCAGCGCGCGTACCGCCTCGGCTTGCGCGAGATAGCTGTCTTCGGCCCGGAATCGCTCCTCGAAGAAGGCGGCGAGGGATGCATCTCGAAGCTGGCCCAGCGCGGCGAGGGCCGCGGTGCGGACGGCCGATGACCGGTCGAGCGTGGCGCGCGAACGGAGGAAGCCTGCATCGCCGGGGAAGATGGCGGCCCGCCTCACGGCCCAAAACTGATCGCCTTCCGCCGACTTGCGCAGCGCCGCCGCGACTGACGGATCCCCCGCGAATGCTTTCAAGGCCGAGGCCGCATCCATTCGGCCGATCGACCTGTCGTGCGCGAGTTGATAGAGCAGTTCCTCCTTCGACTTTTCGTACTTCAGCTCCTTCAACAGCAACTCCTCTTCATCGAAATGCACGAGAAGAGGTTCCTCCGGGCATGGCAGGGAGAAGGAATCGTCGCGGTCGCGAACCCAGATCTTGTGGACTCGCTTACCCGCGGCCGTGGTGATGCCGATAGAAACGGGCAGCCTGTACGGTTCGGCCTGCGTCTGCCGGACTCGCAGCTTTACGGCTCCGGATTCCCAGGTATAGCCGGCCTCCAACACCGGATGGCCCGCACGGAAGATCCATTGGTCGAAGAACCAGTCGAGCACCTGGCCGGAAGCCTCGCGGATGGCGATCTGGAGATCGTGCGTGTCGACCGAACCGAACGCATGCTTTTTCAGAAAATGTGCGATGGATCGGCGGAAGGGTTCCTCGCCCAGCACGGAGCGCAGCATGGCGAGGACAACGCCGCCCTTCTGGTAGGTGTGGCGGTCGAAATTGTCGTTCGGCCAGTTCCACCTGTCGAACACGATCGGCCGCATGTACTTCTCGCGCGCTTCGGTGAAGTAGGCGTTCTTCTTGACTCGCAGGTTGAGAGCGCCTTCGTCGTCGCCGAGAAGGTGCTTCATGTACACGTACTCGTAATAGGTGGCGAAGCTCTCGTTGAGCCAGGTGTGGCTCCAGTCGCGCATGGTGACCAGATTGCCCCACCATTGGTGCGCCGCTTCGTGGGCGACGAGCCAGTGCGTGGGGAAATCCTGTTCCGCCCGGGCATCGTGGATGACGTTGCTTCCGATCACGGTTGCGTTGGTGCTTTCGGCGCCGCCCCGAAAATCGGGTATGGTGATCTGGTCGTACTTCGGCCAAGGATACGCGTAGCCCAGTTCGCGATTGAAGAACTCGATGATTTCACGCGTCCTGCCGAAACTCCGCTCGGCATCGGGCGCCGCGGAGGGAAAGACCCAATACGAGATGGGGAGCGGACCCTTCGTGTCGGATACTCTCACAAAGGGTCCGGCCGCGAACGCGAACAAGTAGGTGGAGTGCGGTTGGTCTTGCCGCCAGTGAAATGTCTTGACTCCCCTGGCGCGATCCTCGGCGACCCCTTGTAGCGCGCCATTGGCGATGACCTGATAGCGGGCGTCGACGGTCGCGATCAACTCGCTCGTGGCTTTGTCGTTGGGGTGGTCGTGGCACGGGAACCAGTGGCGAGCGCCTTCGGGAAACGAGAGGGTGTGGATGAGGCGCGGATTTGAGGGCGTTTCCGGTTTGAAGGAGATGCCTAAGCCGTAGCCTTTCGGCATGCCGAAGCGCTCCGGCTCGATGGCCACGTTCTCGGCGCGATAGGAGACGGTGACGGCGAGTTCCTCATCGAAACGGTACGGCCGGTTCAGATGCACCGTGAGTTTGCCTGGGCTTTGCTCGAACCGCAACTGTTCCACCGCGGTTACGCGGAAGGTCTCGGCGTCCAGAACCAGCGTGTCGAACCCGTCGCTCAGGGGACGCAGCGTGATGAGAGTCTCCCCGTTCAGCGACCGTGTGGCTTCGTTGAAATCGAGCTTGATCCGGTAATGCAGCACGTCGTACTGGCGGCTGCGCTCGGCGCGCCGCGGGCGCGCATTCAAATCCTCCTGAGCGCCGAACGACACGGACGCAACGCACAGCCACAGAATGAACCGTGCCGTGGTCATGGATGGGTGGGCTTCCGCATCTGCAGCACGCCGGCTTCACGCATCAGCTTTTCGATGTCGTCGGGCTGCGCCGGGAGAAAGTCCGTGAAGTTCTCGACGCCGTTCGCGGTTACCGCGACTACATCCTCCATGCGGACATACAGGTTCTCCTCGGGAATCCAGAGCATCGGATCGATGGAGAAGACGAGCCCCGCCGCGAACTCCTTGCGCTGGTAGCTGCCGACGTCGTGGACGGTCATGCCCACCGGGTGGGAGAGGTGCCCGCGGAACCGCAGCGCCGCTTCCGCGCCCTTGCGATAGATCTCCTTCGAGAAGGTCAGTGTCTTGAGAAACCGCTCCATTTCCTGGCGGGCGCCATCGAGCACCTGATCGGGCGTAACGCCGGGGCGAATCCGCTTCATGAGCGCCTCGCGGTAGGCGAGAATGAAAGCGCAGAGCGCACGTTGGTCGGGCGTGTATTTGCCGTTCACGGGCCACATGCGCGTCACGTCGCTGGTGTAGTAGCGATAGTCCGGCGCGTAGTCCATGAGCACAAGATCCCCGTCCTTGAGAGTGCTGGCGTTGCGGAAGTAATGGCCATACCAGGCGTTTGTGCCGCCCCCGATGATCGACGGGTAGCCTTCGTGCTTGGCGCCGTTGAGCAAATAGACGTATCGCGCGACAGCGTCCAATTGATACTCATAGACGCCGGGCTCGGTGCTGCGAATGGCTTCGATCAGGGCGAGCCCCGCGATTTGCGAGCCGCGCCGGATCATGGAGATTTCGCGCTCGCTCTTGATGAGCCGGATCGGATCGAGTAGGGGTGAGAGATCGCGCAGTTCGTAAGTAGGGAACCGGTTCCGCAGCAGCGAAAGCAGATGCCCGTTGCGAGAGGAGCGGCCGTCCCAGGGGTCGGACGCGGCTTCCGCTAACTGGCGCAACATCTCGTCGCGGCTGCCCGAGGCGCCTTCCTGCGGGCTGAACGGCACAAAGAGAGCCGGCGCCGGATGATGGATCTGCACGGGCGCGAGATGCCGCGCGAGCGCCTCCACCCCGAATACTTCGTCGGCTCCATTGGCCTCTTTGATCAAGGCTGCGTCTTCCGCGCTCACCAGCGGGCCGATCTGACGTTCGCGCGCCGGGTCGCGATGCGGCAGGTACACCGTGGTCTTCCGGGTGCGGCCGTCGAGCAACAGATAGCAGTGCGGCGCTTCGATGCCCGTCAGATAATAAAACTCGTTGGACTGGCGAAACACGTGCCCCGAGTCCGCCGCCGAGGCCCCTGGAATCAGCGCCAGGGATTTCCCGATGGCGTCGAAGACTTTCGCCCGGCGCTCCTGGAATTCGGCCGCCGGGAAGTCCTTCGGGTCGACGATGCCGTACGGTTGCGCCGAAGCGGCCGCCGCGAGGAAGTAAAGCGCGTATCTCATGATTCGTAAACCGCCTTGCCGAGAATTTCCATGCGCGGGACGATACCCAAACCGGGGCCTTGCGGCGCGGCCAACCTGCCGCCGTCCCGCTGGGGAGCGCCTTCCGCGATGCTCACCGTAACGTAACTGTTGAAGTCGGTAGAGGAGAACAGCAGCGCCGGAGGCGTGCTGTGCGCGAGGTGGGCGATGGCCGCGGTGACGATGTCGCCGCCCCAGGTGTCTTCGATTGTCATGGCGATGCCGAGAGACACGCAGAGGTCGCGAATCTGCCGCGCCTTGGTCAGACCACCGACCTTGGAGATCTTCAGATTGATTACGTCCATGGCGCGGTCGTGGTGGCCGCGCAGCACCTGGCCGATGTCATCGATGACTTCGTCGAGGATGAGCGGCCGGTCCGTGTGCTCGCGCACCGCCAGGCACTCCTCGTAACGCATGCAGGGCTGCTCGATGTAGAAGTCGACGGCGCGAACGGCGTCGGCGACGCGGATCGCCTGATGCTGGGTCCAGCCGGTGTTGGCGTCGGCGACCAGCACGTCGCCGCGTTGCAGTTGGGCGGACGCCAGACGGATGCGCTCGATATCGGTATCCGGGTTGCCTCCAACCTTGAGTTGGAATTTGGTGTAGCCCTGCCTGCGGTAGACGTCGACCATCGCCGCCATCTTGTCCGGCGCTTCCTGAGAGATGGCGCGGTAGAGAGCGAAGCTCTCACCGAACCGGCCGCCCAACAGCGAAACGATCGGCTGACCGCACACCTTGCCGAGTATGTCCCAGCAGGCCACGTCGATGGCGGACTTCACATACGGATGGCCGCGCATGGCGCCGTCCATCGCCTGATTGACCAGGGCGAGTTGGGTCGGGTCGAGGCCGATCAGACGCGGAGCGAGTTCGGCGATTCCGGTCCGCGCGCCGGCGGCGTACGCCGGCAGATAGGCCGCGCCCAGCGGGCAAATTTCGCCATAGCCGGTGACGCCTTCATCGGTCCGGACCTCGACCACGGTGGAGTCGAACACCTCCACCGAGTTGCCGCCCGACCATTTGTAGCTGCCTTCATGCAGCGGCAAATCGACCCGGTAGCACTTGATTTGTGTGATGACCATCGTCGTTGAATCGCCCTCCCTCAGAACAAGAACTTTAGCAGCTAATCGGATCTGCCGCTGCACGCGCTGGAACGTCTGCTCGCTGCCCGCGCTGGTTACGATGCCCGTACCCCGGGGTTCCCACCGGTGGCGTTCGGGTTGTTGAACTCGGCGCCCGGCCCCACCAACACGCCGCGACCGCCGGTTGCTCCACTGGGCGGAATCCGGGACTGGCGAACGCGCCGGTATTGCGCTGGCCGCTCGGCAGATTGCCGTCGCGCAGACGGTCCGCCGCCAACACGCTGAATGTGCGGCGACGAAGGTGGAAGCCAGTCTGGCATCCCGGGGCGCGATCCAGAATGGCTTACTCAAAACGCCTCAATATCGCCGCCTCGTACGATTCCTCAGGCGGAGCGGCGGAATAGCCGAGCGCGCCAGGCCTATGGGGGCCGCTTCCGCCGGAACCTTGACCGAGTTCCCAAGATGCTTCAGGGTTAACGAGCAGTTCCAGTTCGGCGGCACCGTTTGGTCTCGTTCCTTCACGGCGTGCCCGCTGCGGCATCATAGTTAAACAATGGCGATTCGCGATCTCCTCATCATCCTCGGCGACCAACTCGACCGCGAGTCGCCGTTGTTCATCGGCGCCGAACCCAGCCAGGACTGCATCTGGATGGCCGAGGTACGAGAGGAATCGACGCAAGTCTGGACCCACAAGGCTCGCATCGCGCTGTTCCTGAGTGCGATGCGTCATTTCCGTGACGAGCTGCGGGAAAAGGGCTGGCGGGTGGAGTATCGGGAGATCGATGCCCGGCCTGCGACGCTCGCGGACGAGCTGCGAGGCACGATCGTCCGGCTGCAACCCGACAGGGTACGCGTGGTCGAGCCGGGTGAGTATCGCGTGGCGCAAGCGTTGCGACAGGTTTGTCCAGCGCTGGATGTGGTGACCGATACGCATTTCCTTTGCACGAACGAGGAATTCACGAAACACCGTCAAGGCCGCAAGCAACTTCGCCTCGAATTCTTCTATCGTGAAATGCGACGCCGGTATGGGGTGCTGATGGACGGGGACCAGCCCGCAGGAGGCGATTGGAATTATGATTCGGAGAACCGCGGGACCTTCGGCAAGGGCGGACCGGACACTGTCCCCGCACCGGCAACCTTCACGCCGGACACGGTAACACGAAAGGTGCTGCATCAGGTCAACGATCTGTTTGCGTCCCATCCCGGCGAGCTTCGCGACTTCGATTGGCCGGTCACACCCGTCGACGCCGAGAGCGCGTTGCATGACTTCCTCGACCACCGGCTACCCTCATTCGGCAAGTATCAAGATGCCATGTGGACCGCGCAGCCTTTCCTCTACCACTCGCGTCTCTCGTCCGCCCTGAATTTGAAATTGATCCATCCCCGGCGCGTGATTGCCGCAGCGGAGGAGCGCTATCGCAGCGGCCGGGCTCCGCTCGCCGCCGTCGAGGGATTCATCCGCCAGATCTTGGGGTGGCGCGAATACGTACGCGGCGTCTATTGGCTGTACATGCCGGCTTACGCGGCGAGCAATGCGCTCGGCGCGCACCAGCCGCTGCCGCGATTCTACTGGACGGGCGACACGGATATGCAATGTCTGCGCGCCGCGATCGGACAGACACTCGAATTCGGCTACGCTCATCATATCCAGCGGCTCATGATCACGGGTCTGTTTGCGTTGCTTTTGGGCGTCGAGCCAAAACAGGTGCACGAGTGGTATCTCGCCGTTTACGTCGATGCAGTGGAGTGGGTGGAACTGCCGAACACCATCGGCATGTCGCAGTTCGCGGACGGTGGGATCATGGCCTCAAAGCCGTATGCCGCGACGGGCAAGTATATCCAGCGCATGAGCAACTACTGCTCGGGCTGCCAATACGACCCATCGCAGTCGACGGGCGCAAAGGCTTGTCCCTTCGCCACGCTTTACTGGGATTTCCTGATGCGGCATGAGGAGCGGTTTCGCACGAACCAGCGAATGTTGATGCAGATGCGCAACATGGAACGGATGCGGCCCGCGCAGAGGGCCGCGATTCAAGAACAAGCAGAGAGCTTGCGCCAGACGCTAACGGACGCCGGTTGAGATCCCAGAAATACAGTCTCGAGACGAATCGCGGATCGGCTGCTCGCGGTTTGAGCACCTCGCTCTCGGGCGATAGACTAAGCCGCACGGGAATCCGTGGACGTCGTGATTGTGGGGGCTGGACTGGCGGACCTGTGCTGTGCACGCAGGCTATTGGAATCCCACAGTGGAAGCTTGCGATGAAGTTGGAACGCTTCCCGATAAGCTCCGCGTAGCCTGGTTACGTTCCCGTGTCTGCCGGGGATCCGTCAACGATGCCTTCGGAGGGCCGGACGTGTCGACGCTCGATTTTCTTCACGAATGCGGCTTTTCTTCGAATATCATCGAACGGTTCTTCCGGCCTTTCCTGGGCGGCATTTTCCTGGAACGGGAACTGAGAACCTCCAGCAGCATGTTCCGTTTCGTCTTCCGGATGCTCGCGCGCGGAAATACATCAATCCCGTCCCTCGGGATGCAGCAAATCCCAATTCAACTGGCAAGCTCCATACCCTCCGGCAACCTTCGCGCGAGCAAGGCGAAGTTGCCGTTCCCAGTATTCTCTCGCCAGAGGTGGCGCCACCGGGGGCAGCGCTGATCTCAGCAACGGTTCTGGGGCACGAAGACCTGCAGAGGCGGTACTTTCGGATCGGTTGGCCTGACTGCAATGAGTCGCGCCCGTGGTATTGTGAGTGCCTATGACGGACCTGCTATTGGAGGTCGTTTTGCTGGCGAATCTCGCTTCAAGCCTGGTGATGACGGGCCTGATATGGTTTGTTCAGATCGTCCACTACCCTCTGTTCGCGAGCGTCGGCGCGCGGGAATTCGCGGGCTACGAGAAGAAACACTCGCAGTTGACGTCTCTGGTAGTTGGGCCGCCGATGTTGATCGAAGCGGCTTCGGCCCTTGGCCTTGCTTTTCTCTCACAGGGAAGGCTTGCCGCCTGGGCGGTTTGGGTGGGACTCGCGCTGGTCGCATTTATTTGGCTGTCTACAGCCGCGATCCAGGTTCCGTGTCATTCTCGCCTCGAGGCCGGTTTCGACAGTCGAATCCATCGAAAACTGGTGCGGCGCAACTGGACCCGGACTGTCGCATGGACGCTTCGAAGTTGCCTGGCGTTGTTTTTGATTTGGCGGGGTGGCGCGCAATAATACGGACGCGAGACACATCTGAGAACTACAGAAGCGGTCACCTTTGGTCAGCACACCCGAGTCATCGCCCTTCTCCGAGGATGCCAAGCACTTCTCTGAGCGTGATCACGCCATGACGAATGTTAGGGACTCAATCGCGAAACGGAGCCGCTCAGGAAATTGCGGGAAACAGCGTAATGGCATGCCGGAAGGACCTGAGAAGTTCGTCGGCAGCGTCGCGTCCTCCCCTGAAGGGACTCAATATTCCGCCAGCCAAGTAATCGAACAGGTCGTCCCGGTCCTGGAAATCGCGGCGGAGGTTTATGAGGTTTTTCGCCTGGCCCTGCAGCGGTCGCTGCAATACTTCACATCTTCCCAAACGCGCTCCCACCGTTTGCGCCAGATGAATGGCCGCCCGCATGCCAGACAGATCTTGGTGGGGAGGTTCTGTTTGCTCACTCCTCGCATGATGAGTTGATGACGGCGGGGAGCCTGGGCGCACATTTTTCGCTCGCTTCACATCCCGCGGGCCGAGAGTGACAGTGCGAATTTCCCTCTGCGTTTCGATCAGTCTGAGCTGCCCAGTTCCGCTATCGTCTCCGCCGCGGCGAGTCCGGACAGGAAAGCGCCCTCCAGACGCGACCCGCCGAAGGCGTCTCCCGCAATCGCGAGGGCCGGTTGGCGCGAGAAGAGACAAGTCGGCCTCTGGCCTGCCTCTACCGGCCGGCTGTACCTCCAGCGATGCAACTGCCATGCTGTGATTTCTCCTCCCAACCACGGTCCGGCCGCTTCCAGGAGAAGCCTGGCGACGTCCTCCTGGGGCGCTTCCAGATAGTTGCGGGAGAAGTCCGCGCGGGCGTGTACCGTCAGAGCCGCGGCTCCGGTGGACACACCTTTCTGCGTATTGTCCGCGATCCACTCAACCGGCCCCTGGTCCGGGCGAATGTAGCCGGGCGGAGGAATCCGACTCGGTCCGTCGATGGTCACGAGCAATGCAAAACAAGGATCGAAGGAGATGGCAGCGAGAGTAGAGAGGAGTTGGGAGGGCAACCGATCCGAACAGGCTGCCAGCAGAGCTAATGCCTGCGGCGCGGGTGTCGTCAGCACAAGAGCTCCCGCGCGCAGGGTCAGGCCGGACTCGGTGATCACCTGCCAGCCTTCGTCCGCTGGCTCCGCGCGCGCCACCTTAGTCTCTGTCCGCACGTCGAACGGCATAGACAAGTGCTTCGCAAGCGCATTCATCCCACCCGCTGCCCGGTACCGGACGTGCCCGCCTTCGTCAAACCACGGGGCCACCCAGTTGGCCTGCTGCCATCGGTCGGTTGCCTCCCGAAAACGGGGGGCCCGCACCGTGAAGAACTGCGCGCCGTGATCGAAACGGCTCTCGCCGATTCTCCTGGTGGCCATGCGCCCGCCGACGCCTCGGCCCTTGTCGAGCAACGTGACGTTCCAGCCCTTCTCGCGCAATTCGCCGGCGGCGGTCAGGCCGGACATGCCGGCGCCGACGATTACACATGAAGGATTCATTTAGAATCGCTCCTTTCCCAAAAGCGTAATGGTTGAACTCAAAGAGCAGTCACGAAGATGAAAAGGTTGACGACACGCAGTGCAAATGCAGGAAGCGCGGCGGGAAGCGGATCCTTAATTCTAATGCGCGTGATGACCCTCAGAAGCATCGTTATCGTCAAGCCGCCAGCGGAAATAAGCATGATAGGACGATAACCCGAGGCTGGCAGAAACCTGCAAAATCCCCGTGAGCACCCGGAAACGGGCCATCCCCGAAGTGGCCCCGCATGCCGTCCTGGTGGAACCGGAAAGCCCGGAAACCCTGGCCGTAGGAATCGAGTCGCTCTACCGTTCGCCCGAAGCTCGCGCCGCGCAAGCCGCCGCAGCCGCAACCTGGGTCGAACAATTCGATGCCCCACGCGTCGACCGCCTCTTCCTGGAAGCCGCCAGGGTTCGGCAATCATCGGATTCCACCATCCTGGTATTCGAGGTACCACAACAGCTCCATCGTGAAGAAGCGACTGATCGCCGGGACCACCGCCAGATTTTAGGCATGATTAGGTCGAAGCTCCAGCAGAACGGATCTCCGCCCCAGAGATGGCCTGGCTGGTGACGCGATGCCGGTAAGCGAACATGTTGCGCAGGCCAATCAGCACGATCCAGCCGAACAAGACGTTGACCAGCGGCCCACCCGGAAGGCTGTACTCGATCCGGTCGGTCAGAAGCGTTTTGCCGCCGACTGCTTCGAATTCGTGCCGGTGAATCCACTTTGTGAAAGGCCCGTCGATCTGTTCGTCCACGAAGAGCCGGTTCTTCTCATACGCCGTATGCTGTGCAACCCAACGAATCCAGCCCACCCGAAGTTCCACGCGCGTCCCCGCCTCGATCGCGGTGCCAACCCGGCTAACGATGCGAACGGGCGGAAACGGGGGCGACAACAACCGGAGAGCATCCTGGCGCTCGTGGAAGCGAAATACGTCTTCGACCGGAGCATTGACGAGCAGACTCTTCACGAATACGGGCATTTCTGTCCTACCAATTACGTTCGATCGCCAGCAGCGAAGCATCATCGGCGGGACCGGCAGCCGCCGCCCAGTCGTCGACGCACTGCATGAGTGATGACAAAGTCCCTTCAAGCAGCGCATCCTGGTTCCGCGTCAGAATCTCCAACATACGATCGACGCCGAACGCCTCTTCGGCCGGGTTCTCCGCCTCCAGAATACCATCCGTGCAGAAGTACAACCGGTCTCCTTTGGATAACGTGATGCTCTCTTCTCTGTATGTCGCTTCCGGAAACAGGCCAACCGGAATTCCGCCCGCTTCCGGGATCGGTCGTGCGACGCCGCCGCGAAAATGCACGGGACTCAGATGGCCCGCCGAAACGTATCGGAATTGGGCCGTCTCCGTGTCCAGGATTCCGTAGATCATCGTGAAGAACTGCGAAACGGCCGTTGCCTTGGCGAAGTGCCGGTTCAATCGCGTAACCACCTGCACCGGCGGTGCAATGCAGTCCTGCCCCGGATTTTCGGGGCACGGCTGATACAGGAAGGACCGCCCCGGTACGACTGACAGCACGTGGCTCAGGGTAACTGAGAGCAAGGCTGCGGCAACGCCGTGGCCGGACACATCCAGGATGTAAACGCCCAGGCGCCGCCCATCGAGCGGAAGGACATTCAAACAATCTCCTCCGACGTCTCCACAAGGCCGGAACCGGTAGGCGAACCGCATGCCCGAAACGTGCGGCATCTCCACAGGGAGAAGCGAGCGTTGCACCTCAGCCGCGGCGGCCAAGTCCCGCTTCATCACCCGGCTGGCGGCTTCGAGGCGTTCGTTGGCTTCCTGCAACGCATCTTTGGCCAGCTTCTCCTCGGTAACGTCCGATTGGACGCCGATGAAATGCGTGACCGCCCCCTCCGCGTCGCGCACGGGGGTAATCGAGAGGCGGTTCCAGAACGGAGTGCCGTCCTTCCGGTGATTCAGCAGGGTTACCGTCACGGCCGTCCTGTTCTGGATGGCGGTCCGCAAGACGGCAACGGTTTCCGGATCTGTCCCCGGACCTTGAAGGAAGCGGCAGTTCCGTCCGATGACCTCGGCCACACTGTAACCAGTCAGCCTTTCGAAACCGGCGTTCGCGTAAATGAGGGGATTGTCCGGCAAGCCGGCATCAGCGATCGTGATCCCCTCGGCACTAGAGGCGAGCGCCCGATTCTTGAGTTCAAGCTGGGCCCTCAAGAGTTGCGTGTCGAGGCTCGCGGCCAGCGGATTGTGCTTTGCGGCAATCATGGATGCGGGGCCAAACATGATTATCGCCAAATGGCGGACCGCTGGCGCCTTCCCGATCGGCGGTGGCCGAAGGGGCGGAGATTTTTTGCACTGTGGATGAGCACGCGGGCATCCAATGGACATGACACGAACACACTCCGACCCACAGACTTGGCCCGATCTTGCAATCGGTTTATACGACAAATTGACGGGACGCGGCGCCGAGATCACATACGACTTTCACAATGTGGAAATCTCCGTACCCAGCTCCGCGTCGCCAAGCGTGCAGCACGCAAAGTGGCGCGTAAACGGTACGGTGAAAATAAGAACCAAGGATGAAAAGAACGCTTCCAACGCTTGATGTCGATCTGCTGATCGAACGCAAGGGACATCAATTGCAACTGACGGGATCGGGAACCCGCTTCGTGGCCAAGTTTCCGACGCTTTCCGCGCTGTTGCACTTCGACTCCCTCATGGGATTTCTATTCGGATCCAGTGGCGGTGCCTCTAAATCCCGTGGAAAATCGGAGCATGAGCGGGCCATTGCGGAACTACCGGCTACATAGTATCCGTACGACGAAACCCCTGGGTGGTCAGGCGCGGGAGTCGGCCCAACGTGCTGGGGTGAGGAGAAGTGCCTGGCTGGCTGGACGGTTGCGGAGGCCGGGCAGGATGTCGGAGAGATAGTCCTTGACCGGGACCACCAGCCGCCGGCATGATTCTACCAGGCTGATAATGGCTGCGACTTTGGCTCCCGCCTTGGCTCCCGATGTGGAGCCAGTTCTTGCGTCCCAGCGCCAGCGGCCGCATCGAGTTCTCCGCCACGTTGGTTGACAGTTCGATCTCGCCGTCGCCGGCCGTCACCATCAGCTTGTCCCACTGACGGACCGTGTAGCGGACCGCCCTGCCCATCACGCTCTGGGGCAGCACTTTGAATTCCAGCATCCGGCACTTGTCCCAGATCCCATTCAGCCATTCCGGCATGTACTGGTTGCGATGGGCCAGCCGCTGCTCGAAATTCAATCCTTCTTCCGGTGCGTGTCAACGATTTTGAGACAGCCGGCATGGAAATTTACTGACTTTCCTCTTCTGAGTTTCGGGGTGGGTTGATCCAGACCTCGGCCGGCGGCCGGCCCGCCGAGG